>CADCOU010000225.1 GCA_902803155.1 uncultured Lachnospiraceae bacterium
CCTGTCTCCTCCGCGAAAGGAGACATAAGCATACCTGCCGCAAGCATACAGCTCAGGACCGGTATACAGATCCACTTTATAATCTTCGGAATCTTTACTGACTGCATAACTGTAGAAACCCCATTAAACCCCATTCGATGACATTCGGCAAATTTCCTTGTCCGGGATCTCCCCTTATCCGCCCGGTACAAAGAGATACAGAGTAAGTATATTACACTTTTGTAATATACTCAAGTGACTATGTAATATTTTTTTATTATTTCAAAATAGGAGCCTCATGTGATATACTGCATAGGATCTCAAGGAATATGGAGTAGATGATTCATGATATTTTCAACGTATCGTTTTATTTTTCTTTTTCTGCCTGTTACATTTTTCGGGTATTTCGGGCTCTCGCACCTGAAGCAGTATACGCTTGCGAAGATCTGGCTGATCATTATGTCCTTCGTCTTCTATGCGGCGGGCAGCCCTGCATTCTTCCCGTTCTTTATGGGGTCGGTGTTTGGGAACTACATCTGCGGGACCAGCCTCATACGTATGCAGAGCGAACAGGGGATCCAGAGGAAACTGCTGCTTGCTGTCGGGATCCTCGGCAATGTCGGTCTTCTTGGGTATTATAAGTACACCGATTTCTTTATTGAGAACTGGAACTTTATTACCGGTCAGAGTGTTCCGCTGATGCACATTATTCTCCCGATCGGTATCTCATTCTTCACCTTCCAGCTGATCGCGTTTCTCGTGGACTGTTACAGGGGGGAGTGTGAACAGTACGATATTGTCAATTACCTACTGTTCATTACCTTTTTCCCTCAGCTGATCGTCGGACCGATCATTCACCATTCGGAAGTGGTTCCGCAGTTTGAAGACCGGAAAAACCAGATCCTGAATCCGGACAACATCGCGAAAGGCCTGTTTCTGTTCTCAATCGGATGTGCAAAAAAGATTCTCCTCGCAGATCCGCTTACTACATCCGCTCAGGAATTCTTCAACGCGATCCCTTCGAATCCCGGCATGCTTGCCTGCTGGTTCAATTCGATCTCCTATACGATTTCCTATTATTTCGATCTCAGCGGATATGCGGACATGGCGATCGGCCTGGGGCTCCTGTTCAACATTCATATTCCCCAGAACTTTGATTCGCCGTACAAAGCCCGTAATTTCCAGGATTACTGGAGAAGATGGCACATGACGCTCTCCCGTTTCCTGTCCTCCTATATCTTCCGTTCGGTCTACAAGCACGGAAGCAAATACCGCAACTACTATATCGCTACGATGGTCACATTCCTCGTCTCCGGTTTCTGGCACGGTGCAGGGTGGACCTTTGTCGTGTGGGGTCTTGTCAATGGTGCGCTGGTATGCTGCGCGTCCTGGATGAAGCGGAAGAATATGAGTTTCCCTGCGCCTCTGGCATTTGCGCTCACTGCAGTCGGCGTGGTGCTGTGCCGTGTCCTGTTTGTTGCGAACAGTTTCGGCGATGCCTGGACCATCTATCGGGGAATGTTCAACTTCGCCTCTCTGGGAACTTCTCTCAGCGCTGTCGCGGCTGCTGTGATCGGCTTCTTCAGATGGCGCAAGACAATAACCGCTATCCTGCTGGCAGGCATCTGCATCTGCTGGTTCCTGCCCAGCTCCAAAAAGCTTACTGACAGATTTAAGCCGACTGCACTGAATGCAGTCTATGCGTCGCTGCTCATGCTGATCTGCCTCATGCAGATGAACAAGGTCGTACAGTTCCTGTACTTCCAGTTCTGACGGAGGTGTTGGATATGGCCAAAGCAAAAAAATGGATCCTGACATTCTTCCTGATCCTGCTGGTACTGATCCCCTGCTATATGGCGCTTAACTACGCCGTGGATCCACTGTTCTATTTTACAGTCAGAAAAGGCGGGACCTGGTACAGTTCCAATGAATACGGGCGCGCTGTCAAATGTCAGTACGTCATGAAGAACCGGGACTCGATCGATGCAGTCGTTCTCGGCGGCTCCAAGTCCGGCGTTCTGGATGTGAATAAGCTGAAAGAATACACCGGCCGCAACTATTATAATTTCTACATGGAAAGCGGCAACTTCTCCGATTATCTGACCTATGCCGATTACCTGGTCAGAAAATGCGGCGTCAAAGAGATCCTGCTGCATATATCAAGCTTCGAAGTAATGAACTATTCGCTGGACTATCGCACTGCAGATACCTGGCGGATCCCGGCGATCGTGAACGGTACTGTTGTGGACAAGGCGCTGGAGTTCCTGAAGTTTCTTATGACCGATTCTTCCACACTGCTGGAAGCAATGAAGGAAAAAGAGAGCAAGGAGGCAACTGCCGACCGGCTTGCAGACGGTATGAAGCGATGGGTCAAAGCGCGTGAGAAGTTTGCCGAAGACCCGGAAAAAAGCGTACAGCGTTTCTTCTTCAAAGAGTATCCGGAAAATCTGAAGGCTCTCTTCTCCGGAAAGAACTGGGTTGATTTTCCTTATTATGAGGAAAACCTGAACGCACTGAAACAGATCCGGCAGATCTGCGACGATAACGGCGTTACGCTGCGGGTTCTGATCGGGGCAAGTTCCATTTCCGAACGCTCGCGCTATGAACAGGATCCTTATGACAGGTATTACGGCTATCTGCGCGGAATCGTTTCTATCTGCGGCGAAGCCTGGGATTTTTCATCCTTCAATGATATCAATATGAACCCGTATAACTTCTACAACTACTCGCACTATACAAGCGAAGTCGCTGATCTCCAGCTTGATGTTATGTTCGGAAAAGAAGCGCCCGGTCAGTACGGGGGATTCGGAATCCTCCTGAACGGAGATAATATTGATGACTATCTGTATCAGCGGAAGAGCGATTTTCTTCGTCTGAAGCAGGAATACGAAACAACCGGAACCGTCGCGGTCAAAGGACTGGACGATCCCTCCAACATCAGCGTTAAGATATCATGAAAACACTCAGCAGCAGAAAATGGGTCATCGGCGTCATCCTGATCATCGCGGCAGGCATGATCGCTTTCATGACGTTGAATTATATCGTGGATCCTGTAGATTATTATGCCGTTTCCCACCACAAGGAAACCTATAACCCCAACAACTATACGCGCAAAATCAAAACGGAATATATCATGAAGGAATTTCCGGACGTTGAATGCATCATACTGGGGGGGTCCAAGGCGGGTGTTCTGGATCCGGAGCGTATTACAGGATACAGCGGGCTTTCCTGCTACAATTTTTCATTCACGCACGGGAATATGTCCGATTACGAGATATATCTCCGGTATCTCCTGGATCACACGGATAATCTGAAGGAAATAATTCTCCATCTGTCCTCGATCGAAGTCCGGTATTATTCCTGGAACCGGGATTTCCGTGAAGAAGCGGAAACACGGGTTCCCGCCATGGTCACCGGTGTCCTGTGGGATAATCTGACAGAAAACCTGTCCTATCTCTGCACGAATATCCAGACAACATTCAAAGCGATCAAGTCCCCGGATTCAGGAATCTCCCGCGATACTCTGTCCACCGGTCAGAAAAACTGGCGCTCCGCAATCGAATCGTTCAGCAAAGATCCTGCTGAATATCTGGAAAAGAATTTCTATAAAAACGCCCGGAGCTCACTGCAAAATCTGTTTGCCCGGAAGGCTTCCGGAGAGGCGCTTTATTACCGCGAGAACCTGCGCGCGCTTGAACGGGTCAAAGAGCTCTGTTCCGATCATAACGTTAAACTGACTGTCGTCGTCGGAGCATCCAGCATCTATGAGCGCTATGATTACGAATGCGAAGAATATCTGGAATATTTCCGGCAGATCGTCATGATCTGCGGCAGCGTCTGGGACTTCTCGTCCTACTGCAGCCTGAACCTGAATGCTGCGAACTTCTATGAGAAGAGACACTACACATCTGAGCTGGGAGACCTCGAGATCGATATCATGTACGGGGAGAAGGACAGCGCAGATTATGACAGTTTCGGTCAGCTTCTCACCCCGGATAACATCGACGATTATCTTACGCAGCGCCGGTCCGACTGGCAGAGCCTGAAAGAAGAGTTTGAAACAGACGGAGCGCTCACGCTGCCCGGACTGGATGATCCCAGTTATATTGCAGGGGAAGATGGTCTGTCTGCATAATTCAAGTCTGCCTCCGGCATAATTGCCGCATAATCGTACAGAAAGAACAGGCGGATCTCTTGCAGAGATCCGCCTGTTCTTTTATTATCCGCTTTCAGTCAGGTCCTTCATCAGACCTTCCGGTACTTGCTGACCAGTCCGGTCAGCTGCTCTGTTCTGGTCCTGAAAGAGAATTCCTTCTGGATCCTCGGCCACTGGGCGTCCACCCTGGCCTTGACCTCCGGATAGTGATGTTCGATCTGTTCCACAGCGGCGTCAAATTCCTTTCGGTCCTCATAGTAAAGCACCGCATCCGGAAAGATCTCCCTCAGTTCCTCGCAGGCATCGGATATCACCGGCAGCCCGCACGCCAGCGCGTCAAATATACGGTTATTGACGAACTGGCTTCGAAGCATGTCTTCCCAGTGGTCATTGAGCGTACACTTCGAATGCCGGTAGATCTCCGGGATCTGGTCGTTGGAGAGGAACGGCTCTTCCACAAGATCCAGATGCTTCTCCAGGATCTTGTTCCAGCCGCTGCCGAAGATCGTCAGCGGAAGATGATTCTCTATCGCCCACATGACCGATCTGCGCTTTACTCCGCGGGAATTCCCGATAAAGAAATAGTCATAATCCCTGCGGTTTTCCAGTCCGTCCGTCTGGCCCTTTGCCATCTTCGGGGGGTAGAACAATTCCGTATCCGTACACTGCCTGAGCACCTCGACAGGAACCTGCAGACGTTTCTTCAGTTCCTGCCCATACCACTCAGACGCTACGCATATGAGGTCATACCCGTTATATTCCTCATCCGTAATCTCATCCGGATGAGAGATATTCCACATGACATAGAAGGTATCCGGATTCTTCCTGGACGGATAATACCGGAAAGAGCCGCGAAGTACGAGCACGACATCCGCCTGCTCGTCCGGCCTGTACCAGTCTTCATGCAGATCCAGCACCACGTGGATCCCGCCCCGTTCAAGGTACTTTTTCAATGAAAGGGCGTACGGATAGTCCCCCCATCGGATACGGCTCTCATCTTCCGGCGCGGGACATTTGATCACCCAGAGCGGTTTTGCCCCCGCATCACGTCTGTCCTGCACGCCCCGGGAAGTCCATTCATCCCTTCGGCACAGTTCCCTGTGGATATAGTCGCGAAGCTGATCTGTCTGTTTCGTGTGCTCAAAGATCTGCCGCCGGAGCATTTCATTTTCCCTGCGGATCTCTTTTGTCTGCTTATCCAGAGCATTATCAATGTAGACCCTGCCCACAGGAACAACCTTACGCCCGAAAGACTTTGTTTCATCTCTGACGGCTTTCGCCAGTGCCTTCCCGTCGCGAAGAACCGCTGCCGGGTTCTTTTCGGAAACCGCATCACGGGCGACATCCTTTATGAGGCTTTTCACGGTTTTCGGTTTTTCCGAAGTCTTCTTTGATCCGGCATCTGCTGCACCCCATTTCGGATGGAAAGTGCGCTTCATCTCATCGTATTCGTTCTTCTGGTAAAAATAAGATCTCGGTTTCGAGAGGACCCCCAGCTGCGCAAGCCAGCCGTCTTCCAGCGCTTTCTTAAGGCGGCTTTTTGTTGGCTCGGCAAGCGACCGGTAATTCCATAAGACCGCATGGAGTGCATAATTAATATAATCCTGCTTCAGTTCCTCAAACAGTCCTTCCCTGCGCAGGCGCTGTCTCAGCGCCACCAGTGCGTCATGGAAGCACCACCAGGAATTTTCTCTTGTCTTCGAAAGAGAATCGGAAGAATCCCGGCGCTGATGTGCCAGTACCTCCTCCACAACGCTGATCCGCTCCGCCAGCACAAGAGCCGAAAACACAAACAGCATGTCGTTCGTCGTACGCTGCTCCTGGAACTGCAGTTCATGAGCTTCCACAAAACTGCGGCGGTACAGCTTATCCCAGGCCCATCCCACAAAAGCCTTAAAAGGATTGCCTGTCAGACTGCGGAAAGAAAACGGCTGACTGCGGGGAATATCTCCCAGCCGGACGACCCAGTCAACCGGGGAGAAGGTTCCCTGATCCGGATCGTCTTCCCCGCCTTCTTCCATCCGGAACTGATCGGAGAGGCAGACCACAAAGTCTGCATTGTCCTCCTGGGCTCTGATAACCATCTTCTCGAGCATCTGAGGCTCGAAGAAATCATCCGAATCCAGAAATGAGAGAAACTCGCCCTCTGCCTGTGCCATACCCCTGTTTCTGGCTGCACCTGCACCTGCATTCTCCTGCGTAACAACCTTAACCCTGGAATCTCTGAGCGCATACTCCTCCAGAATATCTGCGGAGCCGTCACTTGATCCGTCGTCTACACAGATCACTTCGATATCCTTCAGTGTCTGGTTCAGAACGGAATCCAGGTTCCGGCGCAGATACGGCGCTACGTTATAGACCGGTATGATAACTGATACTTTTGCCATCGTTCCTTCCTCTTTTCAGATCAGCGCCTGCGAAGCAGTCTGCCGGCAGCCTTTCGCATATAGCTCTCCGGCGTCATACCTGCCCGGATCTGATACTTTCTCTCATACCTGCGGAACTGGTACAGCAGGAACTGCTGCGCGTCGAGCTGCTTTATCTGTATGATATCCTCATACTGCTCCGGATTGTAATAATACTCTGCCGGATGATCAAACAGTCCGAATTCCGGGAACACCTCTTCCCTGTATCTGTCGAAAAGTTCCCTGTACACCTCTGCATTCCACTGCTTTCTCAGGAAAAAAAGCAGTGCGTCCGCAGCCCGGTTGATAAAGCTCTGCCAGATCTTCCTGGCCGTATCGTCTGAAGTCTCTTCACTTCCAAGGTACTCCTCAAGAGACCTTCTTACTTCCCTGAGCGCATCTACCACGCACATGTCATTTACCGCGGCCTTCCCGGTAAGGCTTTTCGTATTCTCCACCCTGTATATAACAAGCGGCTCCTTCACCGTGCAGATCCTCTCCGCACAGTAAAGAGCAGTCATGGAAAACCAGACATCATTTGCCTGTCTGATTTCCTGAAAATGAAGACCGTTCTTTATAAGAAATGTCCGTCGGTACATCTTGTTCCACGGAACATTTGACGCAAAGTTGAAGATATACTGCGGGATCACCTTCCGGTTAAAGACCGGCTCCTTCGGAACCAGTTTCCGGTTCAGGTAGGCACCTGAAGCGTACACCTCTCCTGTCTCGTCATCACGGCGCCTTGCAGTGCAGACACAGATGTCTGCCTTCAGTTTCCTGCAGCGCAGGTACAGGACCTCCAGGGCATCTTTCCGGAACTCATCGTCTGCGTCCCAGAACACAACGTATCTTCCGGATGCCTTTGAAAGACCGTAGTTGCGGGCTGCCCCGGCGGACCGGTTTTCCTCATGGAACACCCTGACCCGGCGATCCTTTCCGGCATACTCGTCAAGGATCTTCCCTGAACCGTCCGTAGACCCGTCATCCACACAGATCACTTCGATCGAAGAGAGCGTCTGCCGGAGCACACTGTCCAGAGTGTCCCGCAGATACCGCTCTGTGTTATAAACCGGTATGATCACTGATACGGCGATCTCCTTATTATTTAATGGACGTCCTGCCATCTGCCGCTCTCTCCCATAACGGATCTCACTTATCTCAGTGCTTCTTTGCCTGCTTTCTGAATTCGTCCACCTTATCCTTCACGGCAATCGGAACGGCCATGACGATCTTACCGACCTTGTATGTCGTGGACTCTTCGATCTCCTTCCGGCGGCGGACGTTCGGATCCATATCCTTCTTCGCCAGATCTTCTTTTCCGTACTTCTGATAGTACTCTTCCGGGCTGCGCATCAGTGTCTGAAGTTTTGTTCTCGTCCGGACACTGAACAGCGTCAAATCCAGCTCACCCTTACTGTCGGCGGTACGGAACTCCCTGCTGATCCGGTCCAGGTATTCCTTCAGGAATTCCGGAGCGATCCGCCCCGCGGTAAAGATGTAGTTGTGATACCGCTTCATATTGTAGTAGCCCTTGAACCTGTCCCATATGGTCTTATCCTCTGCGTACATGAGCAGCTCCCGGATATAATCATACTCCCGGTTCATACAGTACACTTTTTCTTTGCTGTTCACGGAAGAATTGGGATTGTCTCTCCGGTTGCGGTAATACGGGCGGTCGATGAACATGGCCCTCTTCGCATACACAAACGTCTGCCAGAAGAATCCGTTATCCTGGAACGCCGCGCCGGGAGTTTCATGATGTCGGATATTGTGCGCATCCAGAAAACTCTTCCGGTAGATCCCGCTCCAGGTATTCATGATGAATGTCGTGAGCGACGGATCCGCACTCGGATCCAGAACCTGATTATAATGTTCGCCGGACTTGTCCAGATGATTGTAATACATCGTTACATTCCCGCTCTTATCATCGGTCATAAAACGATAGAAATCCGCCTTGACCATATCCAGATCTTCTGCATGCGCTGTCTCATACAGATCCTCATACATATCCAGCGATACGTAATCATCCGGCTCCAGGATCCCGATATACTCACCGGATGCCCTGTCCAGTCCGACATTCATCGCCTTGCCGTATCCGCCGTTCTCCTTATCGATCAGGATGATACGGTCATCCTTCTCCATAAACCTGCGGATGATCCCAAGTGAATTGTCCGTAGAACCGTCATTCACCACCACGATCTCTATATCACGCAGAGTCTGTCTTACAAGGCTCCGGAGTGCCTCCTCCAGATAGGGCTCCACATTGTAAACCGGAACGATCACTGACACTTTAGCCATGTGCTTTTCTCCTTATTCTCTGATATGTTCTCATGCGTGCTGCTTTCAAAAATCCGTCAGCCGTTTGATGACAGTTTGCCCAGTTCTCCCAGGGAGAACTTCAGCGCTTCTGCAATCACCTGATCCATATTGTAGTATTTGTATGTCCCCAGTCTTCCGCCGAAGAAAACATTTTCTTCCTGGTCGGCAAGATTCCTGTACTGGGCATACAGGTCATTGTTCCTCTCGTCATTTACCGGATAATACGGTTCCATTCCGGGCTGCCATTCCGTTGAATACTCCCTGGAGATCACGGTCGTCGGCTGAGTCCCGAATTCAAAATGCTTATGTTCAATAATACGCGTCCACGGCACTTCGCGATCCGTGTAGTTAACGACTGCATTGCCCTGATAATTGTCCGTATCCAGCTCCTCTGTCTCAAACCGGACGGTCCTCCACTCCAGACGGCCGAGCCTGTAGTCATAAAACTCGTCGATCGGACCCGTAAAAACAATCTTCCTGAAAGAATCCTGATGCGTCTTTATAAAATCTTTGTAGTCCGTATTCAGCAGAACCTCTGTTCCCGCAAGCAGCTTTTCTATGATCTGCGTATATCCCCCGATCGGGATCCCCTGGAAACGGTCGGAAAAATAATTGTTATCATAAGTAAACCGGAGCGGAAGCCTGCGGATGATAAATGCAGGAAGTTCCGTGCAGTCTCGTCCCCACTGTTTCTCCGTATATCCCTTGACCAGCTTCTCGTAGACATCCGTTCCGACAAGCGACAGCGCCTGCTCTTCCAGATTCTTCGGCTCCGTGATATGGAGCGATTCGATCTGTTCACGGATCTTCTCCTTAACCTCGGACGGCGTCTTCAGATTCCAGAGCTTCGAGAACGTATTCATATTGAACGGCAGATTATACAATTCATCTTTATAAACTGCCACCGGCGAATTGATATACTGATTGAACTCCGCAAACCGGTTTATATATTCCCAGACGGACTTGTCGGAAGTATGGAAAATATGCGCTCCGTACTTATGAACATTGATATCTGCGGTCTTCTCTGTATATATATTGCCTCCGGCGTGATCTCTTTTATCGATCACCAGGCACCGCTTGCCGGCTGCGTATGCCTCATGTGCAAACACGGAGCCGAACAGACCGGAACCGACAATCAGGTAATCATATTTTCCGCCCGAACTGGCCGCTTTTTTCCGGTCACGTTCTGCGCGTTCCCGCTGCGCCGCCTGCTGCTGATTCATCTCATATGCGTCACAGACCTCTTCCGCGCTTCCGCTCATAACCACGTCTCCGTGATCCAGCCACAGGCAATGATCGCACAGACGGCGGACCGAAGGAAGGTCGTGAGAAACATACAGCAGTGTCGTGCCTCCGGACAGCAGCTCCTGCATGCGCGTATTGCAGCGCTGACGAAACTGATAGTCTCCGACCGACAGAACTTCATCAACAATCAGGACATCCGATTCCACCATCGTCGCAACCGCGAATCCAAGCCTTGCCTTCATACCGGAGGAATAGTTCTTGATCGGAGAATCCAGAAATCTGCCGATCTGTGCAAACTCCACGATCTCGTCAAAGTGCTCTTCCATAAACGCCCTGCTGTACCCCAGGACTGACCCGTTTAAAAAGATATTCTCCCTGGCTGTCAGCTCCATATCAAACCCGGCTCCGAGCTCGATCATCGGAGCAACGGTCCCCCGGACTTTCACGGTTCCCCTGTACGGCTGAAGAATGCCTGTCACTGTCTTGAGGAGCGTGGATTTTCCCGATCCGTTTGTCCCGATCAGTCCCCATGCTTCTCCCCTTTTCACATGCATGCTGACGTCCTTCAGCGCGAGGAATTCCTGAAACATCAGTTCCCCTTTCGCCATCTTAATCGCGTATTCTTTCAGATTGTTCACCTTCTGATTGGCCAGGTTAAAACGGATCGATACGTGGTCGACATCTATCACATTCTGTGCAGACATTTTGTATTCTCCTTGTTTTATAAAGTACGCTTACAGGTATAGAATAAACCGGTCTTTATTTTTCTGGAAGAAATAAACCCCTATGATCAGCATGACGATCGCCCAGATCCATCCGCCCCATATCAGCCTGGGACCGGGCAGTCTGCCATACAGCACGATATCCCGGAACGCGGCGATATAATAATACAGCGGGTTCAGCGTCTTGATGATGATCTGAACCAGATTCGGAAGGCTTTCGATCGGATAGAACAGGGGCGTCAGATACATCCACGCCACATCAACCGCCTGATAGATATATTCAATATCCCGGAAGAATACCTCCAGCTCCGCGAGAAGCAGACTGAGTCCGAGGCTGAAAATATACAGCCGGATCACGATCAGCGGAGTTGCAAGCATGGTCAGGTAGAATGGCGATCTGGTTGCAATCATCACGATAAGCAGCGCGCCCATGGACAGCACCGTATCGATCATACAGCTCGTTACCTTCGCAAATGTAAAAATATACTTCGGAATATATGTCTTTTTCAGAAGAGCCTGATTGCCGACTACGGACTTTAGTCCCATCTTGGTCGAGTTGGACATGAAGGAGAACAGCAGGCGCCCGGTCAGAAGATAGACCGGGAAGTTCTGTATATTTCTCTTAAACATGGCTGAGAAAACAACCGTCTGAACGATCATGATCAGCAGCGGATTCAGGATCCCCCATACATATCCAAGGAAAGAGCGCCGATACTTCAGTTTCAGGTCCCGGCTGACCAGTTCCCGGATCAGATCCTTATACTTAAAAAATGTATGTATCCTGTACTTCATTGCTTTCATAAAGCTGCGGCTCCATTCCCGGTATCCGGTTATCCGTTCAGGTCCTCCAGGTTAATATGAAGAACCGGGCACACGGAGATCTGATCCGATCCTGTGGGACATCCCCAGGTCATCAGACTTCCCCCGCCTGTAAGATAGCACTCGGTTCCGTCCTGCTCTCCCGGAGCATTCACCCAGACATCTGTTTTCAGCGACTTCAGCTGCTCACCATACTGTTCCAGCATAGCTTCATCCGGTATCTCTACACTGCCGGTGATCCTTCCCTGTTCTTCCTCTGTGAAGTACTCTGTAAGAAATGCACCGTTCAGATACCGGCAGAGGGAAGAGACCTCCCAATCTGCCCTGTTCTCCTCATCAAACGGGATATGGTACAGCGGGCCGTCGTCCTCGATACTCTTCGGGATCAGCAGCAGTTCTCCGTCAGAGGCCTCCAGCACTGTCCAGGTGAACTCTCCGTATCGGGTCTCTTTTCCCGCTTTCAGGCTGGTCAGCGTACTGCGTTCCTGTGCCTCTCTGCTCCGCAGCTGTTTTTCACGGTATATTTCAAGCTGCTTTTCGCTGTCCAGAAAATCTCCCATTTCCTCAAAAGCTTCTATCGCCTTTTCGTAATATCCGGCAGCTCCGTAAAGCCGGCCCTTTACATACCCCCACATGCCTGCATATATGCCATAGGCACATACGATCACGACGGCTGCCAGTATAGCCAGTATCAGGTTTCTTTTTCTGTGTGCGCGGACTGTAAACTGATCCGCAATCTTCCTGCACTTCTCCTGATGAGCTGCGGAATCCTTATAACCGTCCAGCTCATGAAACGCCTCCACAAGATGATCCGCATCCGACTGGTCTATGATCCTGTCCTCAGCTTCAACCGCATTCCTGTAACGCTCTTCCACACCGTCTGCCTGTGACTTCTCGGCAAGTATCCGGCACCTTTCTGCCTGTTCCCTTGCATCCTGATAGTCCCCGGCCTCCTCGAACAGTTCAGCAGCAGCCCGGAAATTATCGGTCCTGTATTTGCTTTGTACAATATACTCCGCCTGTCTGAGGCGCTGCATACCCTTTTCGTACAAAGATTCTTTTGCTTCGAAATGATTTTCCATCTATCCGTTTTCTCTTTCAGCTGGTATTCTGACAGGCATAGAAAACAACCTGTCGCTTCCGGAGTATCAATAAATCATACCTTATCTATTCTGAATCTGCAACTCCATCCATTGCCCGATGCGCTGTGTAGAAGCCCCGTCACAGCTTCCCATATACCGCGAAAGAAAGCTGTCAAGAGCCTCATCCCGGACCATCCCGGACCGGATCGCGGAGGGAAGATCCTCTTCCTTCTGCACCACAGCGCCAGGGATCTCCTCTATGTCCATATAGAATCCCCGCC
Organism: uncultured Lachnospiraceae bacterium; assembly: GCA_902803155.1. Taxonomy (GTDB): domain Bacteria; phylum Bacillota; class Clostridia; order Lachnospirales; family Lachnospiraceae; genus Porcincola. Next base: position 13,009 of record CADCOU010000225.1, read on the forward strand.
TGCTGCGATATTCCTCCAGATCCGGCACGTACAATACTACAGGCTTCCGGAATAGCAGGTATTCATAGATCAGCGAAGAATAATCCGCGATCAGAATATCTGCAACCGGATACAGCTGCTCCGTCGGGATGGGACACAGAAAAGAAAGCTGCTTCTCTGAAAGGCCAGCAGAAGCATACATATGCGGATGAAGCTTCGCAAGAACCAGATAATCCTCTCCAAGTGCTGCCTGCAGTTTCCAAAGGTCCAGGCGGATCAGTTCCGGCCTCCCGGCATTGCCGCGGAAAGTCGGCGCCCACAGGACGATCTTCTTCCCGCCGGCTTCCGGATACTGTCTGTAGAAATCTGCTCTGCAGTTCTCCACCCATTTCTCATCAAAAAACAGATCCGTCCGGCTGACGCCGAGAGGCTTTATACAGGATTGCGGAAGGCGCATCGCAGATGCGAACGGAGCCTGCGCCGCTTTTCCGGAAACCGTGACAAGATCCGTATTCCGGTAGACATTCGCCCCATGGTAATTGTCCGGGATATCATCCTCTGCATCATAGCCGAACTTCTTATAGCAGCCGCAGGCATGCCACAGCTGGATCACTTTCGTCGCAGGTTTTTTCCGGCAGGAAGCTGCCGGAAGAAAATTGTCACAGATCACCACAAAACCCGCCTCTGCATACAGCTTCATAAAGCGGGTCGAATGCTTTGCTATGGCAGCTGCTCCTGCAGAGCCATAGTCCAGGTAATGTTCCATGATCCGGTATTTGCCGCTCTTTTTCAGTCTTTGATAAAGAAGCTCCATTGCAGCCGGCCGTTCATTGTGATGCGCGTCTGCGAAAACAACCAGCGTCGGATCGGTGGCTTTTCTCCGGTTTGCCGCATAGCAAACAGGCAGCACCACATTCTGTACTGCCTGTTTGATAACCTGTTTCAGTTGGAAGTGACCCTTACCGTTTCCTTTCATATTCATTCTCTCAGGACTCTGTCTCGCGCAGGATCCGGATCGTATGCTCCAGTCCCGTCTTCATATCAAACTGTGCTTTCCAGCCCAGTCCCTGCAGCTTCGTGCTGTCCAGACGTGCCTTCGTGGCTTTGGAATATCCGGCCGCCTCCACTTCATCCGGAAGATCAAAGATCACCTGTGTTCCGACATAATCCGCTATGATCTTCGCCAGATCCTTCAGCATGATGTCGCAGCTGACATCCGCAATGTTATACGCCTGTCCGCTGACGCCTTTCAGAAGACAGGTGAGCAGGCCGCTTACCGCGTCCATCACGTACGTATACGAAAAAAACTGCTCTCCCTTACTCTTGAGAACGATATCCTCTCCGTTGATTCCATTCTTCAGGAACTGCGACAGTGCCTTTGTATCCGTCCTGAGAAGTGTCGGCCCAAAAGATCTGGTAAAACGCGGGATCACGATATCCAGCCCTTTCTGCCGGATATAGGCCTGGCACAGAGCTTCTCCGGCCCGCTTGCTTTCCGGATAACCGGCCCGCAGTGTGTTGCAGTCAATGTATCCGCAGTAGGATTCATCAAACAGCTCCGTATCGCCGCGGTTCTCCCCGTAGATTTCGTTGGAAGAAGCGAACAGAAACCTCCTGCAGCCATGTTCCGATGCATAGTCCAGGAGATTGTTCAGTCCTATAATGTTTGTGATAACCGTTCCGATCGGATCTGTCGCATAGGCGACGGGATGGGTGTTGGAAGCGGCGTGGAAGATATAGTCA
>CADCOU010000226.1 GCA_902803155.1 uncultured Lachnospiraceae bacterium
GAAGATAGTTGAGGAGGGCGGAGAATGAGTGAGAATCTGCTTGAAGTCAGGGATCTGAGAGTATCATTCTACACGCCTGCCGGTGAGGTAAAGGCAGTAGACGGGATCTCGTACGACCTGAAGGAAAATGAAGTCATGGGCATCGTCGGAGAGTCCGGTTCCGGGAAATCCGTGGAGGCTTATTCGATCATGGGGCTTCTGTCGAAGCCCGGGAAGATCATAGGCGGCAGCGTCACGTTTGAGGGAGAAGATCTTCTTGCGTATACGGAAGAGCAGAAGAGAGCCTTCCGCGGAACGAAGGCCAGCATGATCTTCCAGAATCCGATGACATGCCTGAACCCGGTCTATTCGATCGGCAACCAGCTTGAAGAAGCGCTCCGGTGCCACGATAAGTCCATCTCGAGGGACGAAGCACACAAGCGCGCGATCGAAATGCTGGAGATGGTCGGTATCAATAACGCGGACAAGCGCGTGAACCAGTATCCGCATGAGTTCTCGGGCGGAATGCGACAGAGGGCGATGATCGCGATGGCGCTGATCTGCCATCCGAAGCTCCTCATCGCGGACGAGCCGACGACCGCGCTGGACGTCACCATACAGGCACAGATCCTGGAACTGATGAAGGACCTGCAGAAACAGACCGGCATGGCGATCATTTTCATCACGCACAACCTGGGCGTTGTAGCGGAGATCTGTGACAAGGTTTCTGTCATGTATGCAGGACACATCATGGAGCAGGGACCGGTCGATGATATCTTCTACCGTCCGTCGCATCCCTATACCAAGGGACTTCTCCGGTCCATGCCGAACCTTGAGGACACCTCCCATACGAGGCTGATCCCCATTGCCGGAACCCCGGTCGACCTGCTGGATCCGCCGAAGGGATGTTCCTTCGGACCTCGCTGCGACGACTGCATGAAGGTCTGCCTGACGAACCAGCCTCCCATGGTCGAGGTAGGAGAGAATCATCTTTCTGCCTGCTGGAACCATGTGCAGGAGATGCTGAAACAGCAGTCTGAGATGAGAAATGCGGAGGGAGGCAGCCATGACTGAAGAGAGAAAAAAACTGGTTGAGACCGTTAAGCTCCGCAAGTATTTTCCGATCCGTGCCGGCATGTTCCGCACAAACCATGTACAGGCTGTGCAGGATGTGAGCCTGCATATCTTCGAAGGCGAGACGCTGGGCCTGGTCGGTGAGTCCGGCTGCGGCAAGACGACGTTCGGGCGAACACTGATCCAGCTGTACAGCCCGACTTCCGGAAAGATCATTTACGACGGCAAGGTCATCTACGACAGCGAGAACGGGATCCGCGAAGATATGCTTCCGTATCGCCGGAAGATGCAGATGATCTTCCAGGATCCGTCCGCATCGCTCGACCCCCGCATGACGGTCGGAGAGATCGTCGGGGAGGCGCTGGACATCCATAAAATCTGTGCAAACAAACAGGACCGGCGGGACCGGATCAACGAGCTGCTGACGAGGGTCGGACTGAACTCGGAACATTCGAACCGCTTTCCGCACGAGTTTTCAGGCGGACAGCAGCAGCGTATCGGTATCGCCCGTGCGCTTGCAGTGGAACCGCAGTTCATCGTCTGTGACGAACCGATCTCGGCTCTGGACGTGTCCATCCAGTCGCAGGTCGTCAACATGCTCGAAGACCTGCAGGAGCAGATCGGCCTGACCTACCTGTTCATTGCGCATGACCTGTCCGTGGTGCGGCATATATCCAACCGCATCGGCGTTATGTACCTGGGATGTCTGGTGGAGCTCGCGGAGAGCTACGAGCTCTGCGCACATCCGATCCATCCGTACGCGCAGACCCTGCTGTCGGCAGTGCCGCTGACGGATCCGGAAAAGAACCGCCACAGACAGCGCATCCTGCTGCAGGGCGACATCCCGAGCCCGCTGAACCCGCCGAGCGGCTGCAGGTTCCATACCCGCTGCCCGTACGCGACGGAGCGCTGCAAAGCCGAGATGCCAGAACTGAAGGAATACAGCCCGGGTCACTATGCCGCATGCCACATGCTGGATAAATAATTATCGATGCTTGCATCCTGCCCACTGACGCGGTAGGATGAGGAGTATAGTAACATTCCAATAGTATCTGTCTGTAAGATCAGACAGAAGCATGAGAGGAGGAACCCTTTTATGAAGAAACTGTTAGCACTGGTGCTGACGGCCGGCCTTGTTGCCACGAGCCTTGCTGCTCCTGCATTCGCAGAAGAAGCAGTCGGAAACGGACTCGAAGTGAGAGCCTGCATCGCATCCGAACCCGAGACACTGGATCCGAACCTGGAATCTTCCGTTGACGGTGCGACCTATGCAATGCATCTGTTCGAAGGTCTGATGAAATACAACATGACCGATGAGAACGCATCCGACAACAATGACAACATGAAGATCATCATGCCGGATTATGGCCAGGCTGAGTCCTATGAAGTATCCGAAGACGGACTGACCTACACCTTCAC
>CADCOU010000227.1 GCA_902803155.1 uncultured Lachnospiraceae bacterium
ACTCTGAAAGGTCTGGTTGTGCTGATCGGATATATTATCTTCTTCAATGCATCCTTCTTCCTGCTGTGGCACCGGAAAAAGCAGAAGAAGGAAGTGCCTGCAATGTAGATTACAGACACAGGAAAACCGCTCCGATAAACGCAGAGGAAATGCCCCCGGCCGGATGGCCGGGGGCATGAGTGATGCTGCGTGGCTGCCGTTTATTTGGTTAAATATTTATCGCCAAGTTCTACAAGGTACTGCTTCGGATAGAAAACTCCCCATCCTTTATAGGTTGCCGGCTCGTCTAATTTCTTGTTCGCTTTTTTGTTCTGGAAATTATAGATGACGTCCACACTGAAGCCGCCCATCTCGGTTTCTTCCCATCCCATTCCTCTGGACACGATGGCGATGGAATCCACGGATTCGTTTCCGAATTTCCCAACCATCGAAGGATAATACCCCTTGAATCCGCCTCCCAGATGGGATGCAAAGTGTTCCAGATAATCTGCCCCGAGGAAAGGATTGCCATCAAACCCTTCCCACACATTATTTTCATAATCCTCCAGGGTCAGGTCTTTTTCGTCTGCAAAAATCTTTGCAAAATACAATCCGAAATAGCTCACATCCCATCCATATTCGAAGGTAAGGCCTACATGGTTGGCGTTATATATGCGATTCTGCATCAGCTCGCTGTCCTGGAACTGGGTCGGCGTTTCCATCTGCTCATCGGTAAACCCTGCCAGACTGAGTTCTTCCCTGAGGGTCCTGCCATGCATCCTGCTGACAAACTCGTTTGCCTTTTCTTCGATCAGGATCGTCTTCCTCTGGTTATTCGCATTGAATTCATCGGGCTTTCTCTTTAACAATTTATACACAGAAGCGGTCTCGCCTCCGGAGAGCCGTACGTAGTGATTCATCAGATAGCACCACGGGTTGCCGTCAGCGTCCGTTACGCCGATGGTCGGATCCGGGAAGATGCAGTTCCCGAAGTTTGTCCTGTCCGTCTCATGGCTTCTTACGCCGTCAAGGACTTCCAGCATGACCAGCGCCCGGTTGAGCTCATACTTGATTATTTCCGCGTACATGACCTTCTCATAGAGCGATGTGGTGGCGAAGTTGTCCGTTAACTTATGAACGTCAATGTATGCGTTGATCGGGTTGCTGCTGTTGTTTGTTTGGAACTTCTTCACGATATTATCGTAAGTCGTTTTCAGGTCCGTGATCTTCTTCGCGATCGTGAAGGTTCCGCTCTGACGCAGTGCGCCGATCCTCAATGAAAATGCCTCCTGGAACTCCGCAAAGTCTTCTTCCTTTTCCTCCAGGGATCTGGGATCTTCGGCAGGTTCAGGGCCTTCTGTTTCCATCTCCTCGATCAGACCTCCCAGGTCATCTTCGTCCAGCGTACCCTCTCCGTCTTCTTCCGGCATGACTTCCGGTTCATCGAACTCATCGCCCGCTTCCTCAACGGCAAAGTCTTCCGCATCCTCTTCTTCGAAATCATCGACATATGCATCGTCGTCTTCCGCGACAGCAAGAAGCGCAAGCTCCTCCGGATCCATATCACGGCCGAACGCATCCTCGTAATTATAATCTTCCGGGAATTTATCGCCGAACTCTACCTGGAGCTCTTTCAGTATCTCTTCGATCGCCTTTTTATTTGCCCTCGTATTGAGTGCGCTTGTGATCTCCGTCATCAGGCTGGTCAGGATGATCATGTCGCCGCCGATATCGTTGAGGTAGATTTCATCTGTCGTGATCTTGAGATCATTCAGCATCAGGGTATGCTCATTCAATATGCCCCTCATGGTATTGATCGTACTCTGGATCTCATTGAGCTGGGTCTGGAGCTGTGTAAGGGCGCCCAAGACCTCCGCATGCCTCGAGGCATCGTTCGGAACATAGCCAAGCAGCCCCAGCATCATCCAGCCTGCGCTGAATACCGATCCCCCGCCGCTGATAATGCCTGTGATCGTTCCGGCTGTCGTATTTCCGAAACCTCCGACGATATCTTTCAACTGACCTATCTCTATCGGCGAGAATATCTTTCCCGTGGTTTCCGGGGTATAGTCCCTGGTAACGGACAGCTCTTCATCGACCACATCACCGTTTCTCTTTACCATGCTCCCCTTCGCCAGGGTAATGCTGCCGGTGTAATCGTATCCATTCTCTTCCTTATCACCCTTCGGCATCGTGATGATGATCTCGTAGTTGCCCTCGTTTTCCTTGAACGAAGTCATCTTCACGCCTTCCAGGTCATAGCCGAACGAAAGGAAGGATTCATTGAAGTCTTCCACAAACTCTCCTCCGACCGGCATCAGGATGATATGCATCTCCCAGGTATCCTTGTTGTCGAGAACGCCGTCAAAGTACGGCCAGAAGATGGTCGTCACTTCGCCATCCCCCGTGACTGCTTCTGAGAGTTCGACACTCGTCCCGACCGGAATCTCTGATCCGAAGTATTTCCCGGCAAACTCCATATTGCCAAGGACCGGGATGCTGTAGGTTTCCCTGGTCATATCCGGCGTTCCGGACAGTTTCAGCGTGACCGTCGTCTCATCGTTGCTGACGCTCTCGACCGCCATATCCTTGAAGGCGCCTGAGAGGGTGATGTCCTTGGCAGTGATCGTTCCGTCGATCTCTGCGTCCGGGGATGTGATGGTAAGCTCCGTTTCAAGGGGAGTCTCCGCATCCGCCACTTTGATGACGTCCTTATCACAGAAGATTGACGGTGCCATCAAGTACTCTTCTTCCTGAAGTTCCGTCTCTGTCTCAGCGGCAGACACGCATCCTGCCACACCGCCCAGGCACAAGGCGAATACCAGGGCGAGGCTTGTGATCCTCTTCGAAACCTTTTTCATATAATTGATTCTCCTTTCAGGAAACTGTCTATGATTTCAGTATACATTTTTTATGCATAAATGCCATAAGAAACCCACATTCTGTTTTTCGGTTTCATCATAGCAGAAGTTTCATCACACAAGTATCATAACTGCATTTTTACTCATCCTGTTTCACAATTTCCGTAATCTGAACCGATCTTTCCCCCTCCTCCCGGATCTCAAAAACGGCGTAATCTGAGCCATATGTGTTGCCGATAATATCCGTCACGATAAACTGATATTGATATCTCCCTGGAGGGAGAGGTTCATAGGAGAGCGTACCGCCGTCTTCCCCTATGGTAAATTCCTCCTTCTTCTGAAGAATCATTCCTTTTTCATCAAATGACCAGTAGGCACTGACACAGTCTCCCGGCCGGAGCTTCCTGACATCCCTGGTCGGAAGTCCGTACTCATCCGACCCGTTTCCGAGCATAGCATACAGAAGCTTTCGTTTCCCGCCCTTTTTCGAACGCACAAACGTATACCAAGTGTCCTCCCCGTTTACGCAGACCGGTGCCGAATAGGTCGCTGTTGTCATTCTCGGAACAACTGTCATCATCAGTATGTGTCCGTCCAGCGCCACAGCGTCTCCGTTGAATGTGCTGTTTACTGTAAGCTTAGCGTCTTTTCTGGACAATCCCGTATCGTAAGTGTCAACCTCGCCTTCCAGGACCAGAGAATAAGCGCCGGACATTGTTTCACTCTCTCGGAGGATCCTGCACGTGATCCCTCTGAGGTACGGTGCGCTTTCCTCACTCAGCGTGATCTCAAAGCTTCCATCATCCGCTATGCTGCCGGCGTTTTCGAAGGTGATCGTGCGTTCCGGCAGACCTGAATAGATGTCATTCAGCAGGGCACTGTATGAAGCCGCAGGGCACGCCGCCGTATAGGCCTCGAGCTGTTTATCGCTGTATTTGAACGGATAATAGATCGAGACGCCTGTACAGTCTGTCATCTCACCCTTAACCTGGTATTTGATCAGAGCCTTCTCATACCGGCTGATCTCTTTTCCGAAGTTCACTATGGCCGTTGGGGATATTACATCCATGAAATTGACCAGGTCGACGACATTCACGTCTTTTGTCCCATCATCTATATGCGCTCCGAGCGCTGCGCTGAATATCTGGAAAGTGTTCCCGATTATGGTATTCCGGAGCCTGAGGTCCATGGCGATCAGATTCAGGGCGTCGGCGACAATGTCTGTTCCCGAGAGATCATAAAAAGTAAGCTGCGCCCCCTTCTCCCTGTCTGCTTCCCGGCATTTGTCCATAAACGAATCGCAGATGATTCTGCCGAGCGTCTCATCATCATTTTTTCCGAAGGATTCGGCAAGTACCTGATAGTTCAGCCCTCCTCCCGGTATGATCTTCTGGGAGGCTGTCATGTAATGGGCATAATCCTTTACCAGCGCGGCTGTTTCCAGACTTCCCATATAGCAGGTATCAAAGAGGATCAGATCAAACTTCTTCGGAAGGCAGGCAGCCTCGAAGGCGGCTGTGAGTTCCGCCCTGTCCAGACAGTCATACCGGTAGTTTTCATCGTAACAGACGCCGTCCGCGGCAGTCCCGCCATGATCCCAGATGACAAGGATGCTCCTGTCAGCCGGATAATTCTCAAGCCCCCATCTCAGGAAAGAAGAGAAAGTATCCGGATCACCCATGCTGGCATTTTCCATCTCTTCGACCAGTTCCAGTTCTGTCCCGCCGACAACATACCGCTGCAGCCTGTCACTGGCAATATTCTGGTCACTCCACCATCTCGACGCCCCGCCGGTCTCAAGGAGGACCGTAGTGTTTTCGGGAATGTCTGCCGCCAGGAGTTCATCAATATTCTGCTTTGCAAACCCGTACTTTGATTCCAGGTTGGACCCGCACATATAGATGTATACAGAGCATGATTGAGACGGGTCAAA
>CADCOU010000228.1 GCA_902803155.1 uncultured Lachnospiraceae bacterium
CAGCGTTATTAATTTTTAATCGCCGATATTCATTTTTGTAAAATAAACCTGTCAAAAAACGTCCTGTTACAGTCTGTTACAAAGAAACCCGGCAAAATTGAGCGCAAAGAAAAACCTTGCAAATGTCATTCCGCAAACAACATCTGCAAGGTGTTCAGTAGCGGAGAGGAGATTCGAACTCTTGACACCACGGGTATGAACCGTGTGCTCTAGCCAACTGAGCTACTCCGCCATATATGTATGGGACCAACAGGGCTCGAACCTGTGACCCCCTGCTTGTAAGGCAGGTGCTCTCCCAGCTGAGCTATGATCCCATATTGAATGAGCCTTTTTCGGCTCGCTTTGCTATAATACAACGGCAAAAAAACCGTGTCAAGTGAAAAATACGGCGCTCCCGACACACCAGTGCAGGCGTCCCGGATTCACCGGATCTTCGGGAGATCATCGATACACTGCGCCGCCAGCAAAGCGCGTTTAATGATATACGCGCGTTCCGGATCGATTATTTCAAGATCATCCAGACAGGAGCGGTCGAAGGGGGTATCTGTCGTAAAACAGACTGCCAGATTCATGACGGCCGCTTCTGATTCCATCCCGCCTTCTTCCGCATTCTTCTCAAGCACCATCCCGTTGTCTGCCATCGGAGCCAGATGACGGGATCTTTCTATGGTCATTGAATTCAGGATATCCAGAAGCTGGGCAAAATGAACATTGTCCCAGGCGCCGAGAAACATGCATTTACACAGGCCCTTTGAGAAAAAAGGCGCATCAAAATAACAGTCCAGAAGTTCACGGAATCTGGAACGATGGCCGTCGTCCTCGAACAGATTCCGGTGAGTCAGTTCCATCATGCATTTATCAGCCCAGTTCATAGAAAGCGCTCCTCAGGTCAAGGCTTTGTAGTGTTTGCAATACTATAGCGATTTTGACACCCGCTGTAAAGTGTCAGTTGAAAGAGAAGGAGTAATTATCTATAATTTGTTTAATCGGTCTGCACCCTGTACATACGTGGACTTTTTCGGATGGAATGCTTGCATTCCAGACAAAAAGGCCACGTATGTACAGGGCGGCCAAGGAGCGAAGGCTGCACGGCATGGGTGCTGAAAAAAAAGATACTACAGGACAGGAGCAGCAACGTTGAGTTCCAATAAGAAGAAAAGCAATTTCCATACAACCATATTCGCCCATGTCGGGGAATTTAAGACTGCAGCGATCCTGACGCCGACTTTCATGGTCGGCGAGGTCATTATGGAGATGATCATCCCGCTGCTGATGGCTTCGATCATCGACAAGGGTGTCAATGCCGGCGACATGGGACATATCGTGAAGATCGGCATGTGGATGTTTGCCGCCGCTGCGGCAGGCCTGTTCTTCGGACTCGGTGGAGCGGTCTGCGGTGCCAGAGCTTCCACGGGTCTTGCGAGGAATCTGAGAAGGGCGGAGTTTGAGCATATCCAGAAGTTTTCATTTGCCAATATCGATCACTTCGGAGTCAGCGGCCTGATCACCAGGCTGACCACGGATGTGACGAACATCCAGAATGCGTTCCAGATGGTGCTGCGTATCGGTTTCCGCGCTCCGACATCCCTGATCATCGCGATGTCGATGGCGTTTTTCATCAGCCCGAGGCTTGCGACCATCTACCTGGTTGCGGTCCTTTTCCTTGCGACTTTCCTGATCATCGTCATGCGGAAGGCCAACCGGTATTTCCGGGAGGTCTTCGACCGGTATGACGAACTGAACGAGAGCGTGCAGGAAAACGTGTCCGCGATCCGTGTCGTGAAGTCCTTTGTCCGGGAAGAATATGAAAATGACAAGTTCCGGAAAGCGGTCATGAATGTATATTCCCTGTTCGTGCGGGCTGAGAAAACCGTCGTCACGAATATGCCTGTCATGATGGGTACGGTATATACATGTATCATGCTGCTCAGCTGGTTCGGGGCGAAGATGATCGTTGCGAGGGATCTGACCACCGGGGAACTGATGAGCCTCCTTTCCTACTGTATGGCGATCCTGATGAACCTGATGTTCCTGTCCATGCTGTTTGTCATGTTCACGATGAGTGAAGCGAGCATGAACCGTATTGCGCAGGTGCTGGACGAGGAGATCACGCTGACGAACCCGGAGAACCCGGTCATGGAGGTTCCGGACGGATCGATCCGTTTCGACCATGTGATGTTCTCCTATAATGAAACCGCTGAGAAACCTGTCCTGAATGACGTAAGCCTGGAAATAAAGCCGGGTGAAACGATCGGTATCATAGGCGGAACCGGATCTTCCAAGTCTTCTCTGGTCAACCTGATCCCCAGACTCTATGACGTAAACGCCGGATCAGTCAGCGTCGGCGGGAAGGATGTCCGCTGCTATGATCTGGATACGCTCCGCCGGGAGGTGGCGGTCGTACTTCAGAAAAATGTGCTGTTTTCCGGTACGATCTTAGAGAACCTTCGCTGGGGCAACCCGGACGCGACGGATGAGGAATGTATGGAAGCCTGCCGTCTTGCCTGCGCGGATGAATTCATCGAGCAGCTGCCGGAAGGCTATAACACTTTTATCGAGCAGGGAGGAACGAACGTATCCGGAGGGCAGAGACAGAGGCTCTGCATCGCCAGGGCGCTTCTGAAGAATCCGAAAGTGCTGATCCTGGACGACTCGACCAGTGCGGTCGATACCGCGACTGACGCGAAGATCCAGGCAGCATTCCGGGAGAAGATCCCCGGTACGACCCGGCTGATCATTGCCCAGAGGATCTCATCTGTCGAGCATGCGGACCGCATCCTGGTCATGGACGAAGGCTGTGTGAACGGATTTGACACACATGAGAATCTTCTTAAGACAAATGAGATCTATCGTGATGTCTATGAATCCCAGATCAAAGGATCCGGAGACTTCGACAGGGGAGGTGAGAACTGATGGCAGAGAACAGACAGAATGCCAGAGCTCCCCAGCGGGGCCCCGGAAGAGGCAGGGTAAGAGGTCCGCTTCCGAAAGTTGAGCATCCCTGGAAACTTTTGGGAAGAGTCCTTGGCTATGTGATGAAGCGCTACAAGTTCCAGTTCCTTCTGGTCCTGGTATGCATCGCGGTTTCTGTTGCCGCGAACCTGCAGGGAACGCTGTTCATGCGGACGCTGATCGACAGTTATATCACACCGCTCCTGAAATCTCCGGATCCGGACTTCGGTCCTCTTGCAGGAGCGATCGGCAGGGTGGCGTGCTTCTACGCGCTCGGAGCGGCAGCTTCATTTTCCCAGAGTATCATCATGGTCTATGTCACGCAGGGGACTATGCGGGATCTGAGGGAAGACATTTTCACCCACATGGAGAGGCTTCCGATCTCCTATTTTGATACGCATCCGCACGGCGACATCATGTCGATCTATACCAATGACGTCGATACGCTGCGCCAGATGGTCTCACAGTCACTGACGCAGACTTTCAACGCGGCGATCACGGTCGTCTCCACGCTGACGGCGATGATCCTCCTGTCATGGCCCCTGACGCTGCTGTCCCTTGCCATGGTCGGACTGACGCTGATGGTGACTGCGAAGGCAGCGGGAACGTCGGGTAAGTACTTCGTATCACAGCAGAACAATCTGGGCAAAGTGAACGGATTCGTTGAGGAGATGATGAAGGGGCAGAAGGTCGTCAAGGTTTTCAGCCATGAAACCATCAATATGGAACAGTTCGACCAGATCAATGAAGAACTCTACGGAACTGCGGACAAGGCAATCCGTTATTCGAACGCGTTGGGACCGCTGAATATGCAGATCGGCAATATCAGTTATGTGCTGTGCGCGATGGCCGGCGGAGCCCTGGCCCTCAGCGGATTCGGCGGATTCACGCTGGGAGGACTTGCTTCCTACCTGACGCTGAACCGGTCATTTGCCATGCCGGTCAACCAGATGTCACAGCAGCTCAATTCGATCGTTATGGCATTGGCAGGTGCAAACAGGATCTTCGATCTTCTGGACGAGAAACCGGAGGAGGATAACGGATATGTCACTCTGGTCCGCTCGAAGAGGGGACCGGACGGCGAGATCATCGAATCGGCTGAGCGCACCGGCGAGTGGGCGTGGAAGCATACCCACCAGGCAGACGGAACGGTGGAGTATCGCCCGCTGGCAGGAAAGATCGTGATGGATCATGTGGACTTCGGCTATGTACCCGAGAAGGAAGTACTGCATGATATCACGCTGTACGCGGAACCGGGCCAGAAGATC
>CADCOU010000229.1 GCA_902803155.1 uncultured Lachnospiraceae bacterium
CGCCTTTGCAAAGCCCTCACGTATCATATCAACGTTGTAGTCGCTCGAGGAGCCCTGTATCTGGAAGATCCTGCCCCCGTCCGGGAGCGCGTCGGAAAGCGCCTCGCCCATCAGGGTTCCGACCATCACATTGTCAAACGAGATATACAGGTCCGTATCCGCATTCTTGATCAGACGGTCATAGCTGATCACTCGGATCCCCCTGTCCTTCGCCTTGCGTACGATATCAGTCAGCTTATCTCCGTCAATCGCAATGATCACGATCACATCCATCCCCTTCTCGATGAGATAGTCAATCTGCTCGATCTGCTCTTTCACCTCACCATTCGCGTTCTGGACATTCACCTCCGCTCCGAGATTCTGGGCAGCCGCGGTAAAAACATCCCGGTCCCTGAGCCACCGTTCAATGACAAAAGAGTCAAAAGAGATCCCGATCTTTGCACTCTGCTCCAGAGCCTCACTCTGAGCCTGCGCACTGACCTCCTCCTTCTGCGCATTCCCGCTGCAGCCCCACAGAAGCAGGCAGGCAAGCAGAGCCGGGATATAATACATCCATTTAAGCCGGTTGCGCATATAAAACACTCCTTTCATCATTTATGTATTCTGCTCTCTGTACTCTCTGGGCGTCATCCCTGTCTGTTTCTTGAAGATCCTGCTGAAATAGTTCGGATCCGAGTAGCCGGACTGAAGCCCGGCCTCCCTGATTGTCAGCGCCGCCCTCCTGAGCAGTTCCTTGGAACACTCTATACGGAGCCGTGTCAGGTAATCAATAAAGTTCTCCCCGACCTCTTCCTTAAAGAGCTTACTGAAATAATACGGACTTACATTGACCTCTTTCGATACGTCGTCCAGTGAAATGTCCTTCCGGAAGTTCTCCTGGATATACTTGCATGCCCTGGACACTGTGGTCTCCGACTGTTCCTCATTCTGATCGCGGATCACACTGCTGATCGACGTCATACGGTCCAGGAACCAGTTCCGGATCTGTTCCGGATCCATGAGGGCGTTGACCTGTGTCAGATAATCCTTCCTGTAGTCATACGCATAGTTGACGGAGCCCGTCTTGAACGCATCGTACTCGGCGCGAAGGACCAGTTCAAGCACCTTCAGCCGCATGCTGTTCAGATCCTCCGGATCCTTTGCAGCCATCCATGCGAAGAAATCGATCGACCGGTCTCTCGTACCGGCGACATCCCCCCTTGCGAGCGCGGCAAATGTGTCTCTCTCCAGATCAATGGGATAGTCGTCCTCGAAAACCCCATGGGAAGTGATGTCCTCCGTATGGACGACACGCGCACCGGAATTGCGCAGTGCGACAGCAGCTTCCTGATAACTCATCCGAAGGTCTGCAAAACGGTAGATCTTGCCGATCCCGGCCCGGAACTTCATCTGCATCTTCCCGGAGAGCCGGTCCAGGATCGAGCGCATCTTATCGATCGCGTCGATCCTTTCCTCGTATGTGATCGTCTCGTCTTCATGCGGAACGACCAGAACGATACGGTCGCTCATGATCGGACCGATGATACAGTGCTGGAATGACTTGATAATGGCCCGGATCTGTTCATACCCCTCCTGTGCCCTGACTTTCGTCTCTACAGAACTGGCAAGGTTCCCGTTCTCCTGTTCGAAGCCGAACCGGATCAGTTCACAATACGCGTAATCCTCGTGCACTTCGAGAAGCTGCCGGTAATACTCATCATCCTGTGTATCATCCGAGAGCAGCATCCCCGTAACGAATCCGTTCTCCACCACGGGAATGATCGTCTCAAGCTTTTCCTGGATCTTCAGCTGGTCGGATCTGCGCTCACGGATACTGTCCACCTTCTCCATCGCCTCAGCAACCGTCTCCAGAATGTCCTTGCGCGAGATGGGCTTCATAAGATATTTCTCGACGCCGAGTTCGATTGCATCCTGCGCATAGTCGAACTTGTCATAGGCGGAGATCACAAAAAACAGGCAGGAAGCATTGAATGTACGAATCTCCCGTATCGCTGCGATCCCGTTGATCCCGGGCATCTGTATGTCCATAAATGCGATATCGGGGTGAAAATTCTCCGCCTTCTCGATCGCGGTCCTGCCGGTCTTGGCTGTTTCGATCATTACCTTGCTGCCGTATTCGTTCTGGATAACATTTTTCAGGGAATCCAGCATGATCCCTTCATCATCCGCAAGTAGTATCCGATACATGATCCTCTCTCTTTCCTGGTCTGTAACACCCGCATCTTTTCGGATCACTGCAGTTCAGTCCGCACGGAGGTGTTGTTCCCATCTTCCTGATCCATGTCTTCTTCCGCATTTTCCGGCTCTTCCTGCGGAAGCAGTACGCTTACCTCTGTCCCGCACATCGGTCCGTCGCTCCATATGCTGAACAGATTCTCTCTGCCATAGTACAGTTCCAGCCTGGAGATGATATTGACCATCGCAACTCCGGTGGAACTGCCGTCGTCTTCGTGCACGTCCGCACCGTTCTCCACACTGTTTTCCGCATCCCTGACCGGTCTTCGCTGTTCCATGATCGCACGGATCTGTTCCCTTGTCATGCCTGCGCCGTTATCCGACACGGTCACACGCACGCAGGGCAGTCCCGCCTCATTCTCGTCCGGACCAACCATCTCCGCAGACAGCGAGATGATACCGTTCTCATGATCGTCATGTATGCCGTGCTGGACC
>CADCOU010000230.1 GCA_902803155.1 uncultured Lachnospiraceae bacterium
GAGGTTAAATTTAACCTTATTTTTCATGTATTAATCCTCCATTTCAAAAGAATAAAGAACCTCATATAGTTTCTCGGATTCGATCCAAACCTCCGTTTTGTCATAAAAAATGCCGTGCTCATCCAGCACAGCTTCAACTTGGGCTTCCACCTCAGGGTTCTTTTCATCGGTGTACAGCTCGATATGAACTTCCGTTACTCGGAAATAGACCTTCCCGTCAGCGGCGAAGTTGTCGCTGCCAGGTAAAAGATATGTGATAAAAGGCGGCTCCGGTGACTCCCCTTCTGCGAAGTGATCATAGGCAGAAGGAAACGGTATCTCCGCCATCATTTCCAATAGCTTATCCATTCTGTAACCCCCTGATGATCTCCTGTGTGAGCTGCTCCTCACCGTTTGCTTCCGCAGGTGCGATATGCGGGATAGCACGGACCCTTCCGCCGTTCCTTTTTGCATGCCCATGTTCCAGGAGATGGGCTAGCATATAGCGGGATGGAGAATATACTGTCACCTGAAGGGCTGTGGAGCTCTCTTTTGTTTTCCTGGCAGTCCAGCTTTTGGCATACTTTCCTGTCCGAACCGGAGCACTTCCTTTGATCTGATCACGGACTGTCTTTCCGGCTCTATCCACAGCCTTTTTCATGGTATCTGCAGCGAGCTTATTGTACTCTTCCATCTCCTGTATGACGGCATCGGCCAAACCATCAATCGATACTTTCCTTCCCATACCGACTACCTCTCTTCCAATTTTGCCAGGAACTTCCGACTGTTACGCTTAAAACCCATGTCGTCTACATGCACGATGTTATAGATCCGATCTCCCAGGAGGATCCGGTACTGTTTGGAAGTAACTGCAGCAGTCTCCGTGCAGTACCGGACAGTGAAATCCATCAGATCCTCTTCCGAAGTATGTCCAGCGCCATCCTCTTCCTTGCCTGTTTGATTAGAAGCTGTCGCCCAGCAGGAATGGTAAAATGTCCATACTGACCTGTGGTTTCCATATTTGTCGGTCACCGTATCATTCTTCTGGATCGTGATACGCACATTCATTCCTGCAATGTTCATCACACCACCCCCTCCCGGATCGCGAAAAGGATGGAGCGAAGCGTCAGTGTCAGCCCATGATGGTCTGCCTCCTCACGGTGCTCAAAGAAATACCCTAGCGTATACAGAATAGCGGTCTTCATTGTTTCCCGTATGGGATTAAGGGAGGCATCTTCCGTATCGGATTTTACTGTCTCCCATTTCTCATCTGATAGTCTCGACACATCCACACATAACCTCTCTGCAGCACATAGGAGGCTCTCGATCAAAGCATCTTCATCTGCGCTGTCTACACGGAGATACGATTTTGCTTCCCCAAGCGTAATGAATGTCATGGAATAGCCCCCTTTCCGAACTTAATCTTCCGGCTCCGTGATCTTCATGGTGAAAGTGATTTTTGCATGGCCATCAGCCCACAGAGTGAACTGCTTTTCACCCGTAAGATACTCCGGCTGCTCTGCTTCGATGTACAATACAAAGTCTCCGGAAGACAGACCGAGCTCAGTTGCCTCATCAACGTCAACGGAAGACAGCGTAGTACTTACTCCGGTATCATCGGTAAACTGTACATCAACAATGCTGTTAAGCCCTGTACGTATACCAAAACCGAGCCATTTGTGTTCTCCCCAGGCGCCTCCACGATCTGTATCTTCGAGCTCAGAAATCTTGCAGTCAAGGGCAATGGTGATCGCGTTACCCTCGATGGAAACAGTGGCATGGCCGCTGTTCGCTGCGGTCTCTGAAGTCGGCATTGAAGCAGGTGTCGGGCATAGAAGGACAGATACATTCCATGAATCCGGGATCATAATTCCGGCATTTTTCAGATTCATGATGAGTGTGTTCAGATCCCCTCTGATATCTGCCGCAGTGTTTGTGGTCTTAGGCGTCATATTTTCTGCTCCGGGAAATCCCTTTATTTCTGCCTCTTCGGTGAATTCTAAGATACCGCCAATGACCATGCGGTTTCCGCCGTCCGTGTAATAGTTCTTTGTAATAAATCCATCCATGGTTTTTTCCTCCCAGAAGTAAAAAGGGAGGGGCCGCTATAAGGCTCCTCCCACGTTGTTATCTATCCCTCAGATTTATGATCCGCTCTGGCTTGTTGCAGGTTTCGTACCCTTCATCTTCAGATACTTGACTGCTTCCGGAAGGATCAGCTTGCCGTCCACGCGCTGAGTGGTCAAAAAGCCAACCTGATCTGTTCTGGCATAGAGCTCATTCAGGCGTCTGAAAGTACGGTTGCTTCTGTCCGCGACCCAGTAGTAATTGTAGTCACCAAAGCAGATCGCCTTCTCGCCCTTTGCCGGAAGCGGCATGAAGGTACTGGTATAGATAGGACGCCCGAGAATGGTATCCGGCTTTGCCGTATCC
>CADCOU010000231.1 GCA_902803155.1 uncultured Lachnospiraceae bacterium
TGAAGCTGGTCGGACAGCAGACCGGTAACTTCACCCGTGCTGAAGGCCAGGCAGTTATGGAGAGCTGGCTGAAGTCCATCGACAAGATCGATGTCCTGATCGCACAGAACGACGACATGGCTCTCGGCGCAATCGACGCTATCAAGGCTGCAGGCCTTGTTCCCGGCAAAGACATCATCATCGTAGGCTGCGACTCCGTCAAGGCTGCTTTCGAAGCAATCGTAGCAGGCGAGATGAATGCTACCATCGAGTGCACACCTCTGTATGGACCGTTCGTAGAGAGCTGCATCGAGTCCCTCGAGGCTGGCGAAGAGATGAGCAAGGAAGTCATCCATCCGGAAGAAGGCGTCTATGATATGGACGGCGGCATCGACCTTGGTACGGTTGTATCTGTCAAGGCTGCGGATGTGATCGACGAGCGCGTATATTAATTCGAGAGCTCAGAATAACTGATCGGATCGATGATCCGAAGAGCTGCTGAATAGCGACTGAAACGGGGCGGTGGCTTTCACCGCCCTGTTTTTCCGAGGAAGAATGCTGAAACCAAGGAGGTAGGAACTTGCCGGAAGATATTATCCTTGAAATGAAAGAGATCGAAATACAGTTTCCCGGCGTCAAGGCACTGGACAAGGTCGATTTTACGCTTCGAAGGGGCGAGGTCCACTCCCTCCTGGGAGAAAACGGCGCCGGCAAATCCACACTTATAAAATGCCTGACCGGAGTTAACCACAAAGATGCCGGTCAGATCCTTCTGGAAGGAAAGGAGATCAACCCGACCAGCCCGCAGCAGGCTATGGATATGGGTATCTCGACGGTGTATCAGGAGATCAACCTCTGCCCGAACCTGACGGTTGCGGAGAACATCTTCATCGGGCGTCAGCCCATGAAGAGAGGGCAGATCGACTGGAAGACCATAAACCGGAGAGCAGACGAGCTCATGTCCAGATTCCATCTGGACATCGATGTCACCCGTCCGCTGTCCTTCTATTCAACCGCGATCCAGCAGATGGTCTCGATCGCGCGTGCTGTTGACGTACAGGCAAAGATACTGATCCTGGACGAACCCACATCCTCGCTGGACGACAATGAAGTCCGGCTCCTGTTTGATGTTATGAGGGATCTGAAGAAGGATGGCATGGGGATCATCTTCATCACCCATTTCCTGGATCAGGTTTATGAGATATCAGACCGCATGACCATTCTCAGAAACGGTCATCTGGTCGGATCCTACGGGATCAATGAGCTGAATAAAGTCCAGCTGGTCACGCAGATGATCGGTAAGGACATCGATGTGATCTTCAACCTGAAGCGGGCGGATGTAAAACCGGATGCCCCGTATATGCTGGAAGCGGAACACATCGGAGTTCCCGGAAAAGTGAAGGACATCAACGTCAGCCTGAAGGAAGGTGAGCTTCTCGGTTTCGCCGGCCTTCTGGGAAGCGGGCGTACCGAGACTGCCGAGATGCTGTTCGGCGCGGAGAAGACCACGCAGGGAACGATTAAGAAGAAGGGCAGTGAGGTCAATCTGAAGAACCCGCATGCGGCTATTATGGAAAAGATCGCATTCTGCCCGGAAGACAGAAAGGTCGACGGCATCATCGGCGATCTGTCCATTCGTGAGAACATCATGCTGGCAGTCCAGGCCAGGCGCGGATTCATGCATCCCATGTCCAGGGCAGAGCAGGAGAAACTCGCGGAGAAATACATCCAGGCGCTCGGCATCGCCACTCCTGACGCGGAGAAGAAGATCGCGGAGCTGTCCGGCGGAAACCAGCAGAAGGTCATCCTGGCCAGATGGATGGCGACCGATCCGGATGTGCTGATCCTGGACGAGCCTACCCGGGGCATCGACGTCGGTGCGAAGGCTGAGATCCAGAGGCTCATGCTGGAGATGTGCAATGACGGCGTATCCGTTATTTTCATCAGTTCCGAACTGGATGAGATTATTCGCTGCTCCAACCGTATCGTCATCATGCGTGACCGCCAGAAGGTTGCGGAAGTGGATGGAGCGACCTGCACACAGCAGGATATCCTGAACATCATCGCGGAGGGCTCCGCGGCAGGTAAGGCAGAGGAGGGCAGCGTATGAAAAAGAGATCGATAAACTTGTCCGCGCTCACCAGGTCGAAAATCACCTGGGCTGTGATAGCGGAACTGCTGATACTGCTTGTCTGCTTCATTATCCGTCCGGACTTCTTCTCGATCAGTATCCAGCCGTCGACCGGCGTACTGTACGGAAGCCTGATCGATATCGTGAACCGCAGCGCGGAGATCAGCATCATAGCAATGGGCATGACGCTTGCGATCGCCCTGGGCGGAACCGATCTGTCGGTAGGCGCTCTTGTCGCGGTATCCGGCGCTATGGCACTGAAACTGATGCGATGGGACGTCCTGGAGTATGTTACCCCCGGTGATTACACGGTCAAGCCGTTCTGGATGGCGATCCTGTTCCCGCTCATCACCTGCACGATCATGGGCCTGTTCAACGGATTCCTGATCGCAAAAGGCGGCATGCAGCCGTTCATCGCCACGCTGATCCTGATGGTCAGCGGCCGCGGAATCGCGCAGATCCTGACGAACGGCAAACAGTTTACCACGATGTATTCGCCGTTCCGCGTGATCGGACAGGGAAACCTCGGACCGATCCCCATGCCGATCGTCATCATGACGGTGGTATGTGTGCTCATGGCACTGTTCGTGAGGAAAACGGCCTTCGGCACATTTGTGGAAGCGGTCGGCGTGAACAGGAGCGCCAGCCGTCTGTCCGGCATCAGTTCCGATGCGGTCATCATGATCGTTTACTCGATCACCGGTTTCCTGTCCGGTATCGCAGGCCTGATCTATTCGAGCCGCATTATGTCGAACGACTCCAACAATGCGGGCATCAACTATGAGATGGACGCGATCCTCGCGGTCGTCATCGGCGGAACCGCCATGACGGGCGGAAAGTTCAGCCTGCTCGGCACCCTGATCGGATCCATTATCATCCGTACGATCGTAACCTTTGTGTATTACTTCGGAATTGTCGCCGAAGCGACGATGGCGTTCAAGGCACTGATCATTGCAGTCGTCATCGTCCTTCAGAGTGAGCCGGTCCGCGAATACTTCGCACGCCGCTCTGAAAAGCGCGCAAGCCTGAAGCAGGGTTGAGGAAAGGAGGCATATTCATGGAAGCAACCGGAAGGAAGCGGCAGAGCCTTCTCTCCCGCATAATGAACCCGAAATACATCATGGTCTACGCGACCATCGGCATTTTCCTGATCATCTACATATTCGGCGCCATCAACTACGCGGACAGCGGATTCCTTACACTCCGGACCCTGATCATCAGTATGTTCACGGAGAATGCCTACTACGGCATCAGCGCGGTCGGTATGACCATGGTGCTGATCACGGGAGGCATCGACCTGTCGGTCGGAGCGGTATCCTCCCTGACCGGCATGCTGATCGCCTACGGCGTCGCCAGGATGAACATCCATCCGCTTGTCTGCCTGGCGTTCGCCCTTGTGATCGGCGTAGGCCTCGGAGCGATCATGGGAGCGGCCATTCATTATCTGAATGTCCCGCCGTTTATCATGACACTGACCGGAATGTTCCTGACCAGAGGCGTCTGTTCCCTGATCAGCCGCGAGTCGATCGAGATCGACAATGAACTCATCGATGCGCTCGCAGGTTTCAAGATCTATCTGAAATGGTGGAATGAAGACGGGGAGTGGGCGAAGATCAAACCGATCTGCTACATCAATTTCAACCTGCTGCTGTTCATTATCATGATCATCATCGGCACGATCCTGCTGCAGCGCACCCGCTTCGGACGGAACGTGTACGCGATCGGCGGAAATGAACAGTCCGCGAAACTGATGGGACTTCCCGTGGCGCGCACGAAGATCATCGTGTACGCATTCAACGGATTCTGCTCCGTACTGGCAGGCTTTGCCTATGTCCTGTATGTCAAGAGCGGATGGAACCTGGCGCTGCAGGGCGGCGAACTGGAGGTTATCACCTGCGCTGTCATCGGAGGAACACTGATGACGGGCGGCGTGGGATACATGATTGGAACGCTGTTCGGTGTACTGCTCAAATCCGCGATCCCGGCACTCATCACATTCAACGGCAATCTGCTGTCCTGGTGGGGCAAGATCGCCACAGGCGCGCTGCTGCTGCTGTTTATCTTCATACAGCGCGTAGTTGTTCTGTATTCTGACCGGAAGAAACAGGAATAAAGAAATGCAATCCGGATACTGAGAGCCTGCTCCACACTGCGCGGGGCAGGCGTTTTCATAAAAAATATTTACAGATGACATTTTTCTGAGTATAATGTTTCCGACGAGCAACTACAGCTTGTCCTTTTTGCTTACCCCTGAAGGGAGGGGCAGGCAGAAAGAACCCGCTCCTGCCGGGGGATCATGAAGGCATGAGCGGTATAAAGGGGGGCGCTGCCCGGGGGTTTAAGGGACGAACCGGATAGCGGAATAATTAATAACTGAAGAGGAAAGAGTATGGAACAGTATATTATCAGAGGCGGTACTGCGCTCCGCGGCGAAGTCGAGATCGGAGGCGCTAAAAATGCCGCGCTCGGTATCCTTGCCGCAGCGATCATGACGGACGAGGAAGTTCTGATCGAGAATCTTCCCGATGTCAGAGACGTCAATGTAATGCTTGAGGCCATGATACAGATCGGCGTAAAGGTCGACCGCAGGGACAGGCATACGGTTGCGATCTGCGGCGCCGATATCGGCGATGTCAGTATCGAGTACGAATATATCAAGAAGATCCGCGCCAGTTATTATCTCCTCGGCGCTTTGCTTGGAAAATATAAAAAAGCGGAGGTCCCGCTTCCCGGCGGGTGCAATATCGGTTCCAGACCGATCGACCTGCATCTGAAGGGCTTCAAGGCGCTCGGGGCGAAAGTCACGATTCAGAACGGAAGTATCTGCGCCGTTGCGCAGGCGCTGAAGGGACGCCATATCTTCATGGATACGGTATCCGTCGGAGCGACCATCAATGTCATGATGGCTGCTTCCATGGCGGAAGGACGGACAGTCATCGAGAACTGTGCGAAGGAACCGCATGTCGTTGACGTTGCGAACTTCCTGAACAGTATGGGAGCCAATATCAAGGGCGCAGGTACCGATGTCATCCGTATCGTCGGTGTGGAAAAGCTTCACAGGACGGAGTATTCGATCATCCCGGATCAGATTGAAGCAGGAACGTATATGTTTGCTGCCGCATGTACCGGCGGTGATGTCCTGGTAAAGAACGTTATCCCGAAGCACCTTGAAGCTACGATCTCCAAGCTGCTTGAGATCGGCTGTGAGATAGAAGAGTTCGATACGGAAGTGCGGGTAAAGGCTCCTGCGAGACTTTCAAGCGCAAATGTCAAGACGCTTCCCTATCCCGGCTATCCGACCGACATGCAGCCGCAGATCGGCGTGGCTCTGTCGATGGCAGAAGGCACGAGCATTGTGACGGAGAGCATCTTCGAGAACCGCTTCAAGTATCTCGACGAACTCACCCGCATGGGAGCGGTATCCAAGGTTGAGGGAAATACAGCGGTGATCACAGGTGTGGACAGACTTACCGGAGCACGTATCAGCGCACCGGATCTGCGGGCAGGCGCAGCACTGGTCATTGCGGGTCTCGCAGCGGAAGGCATCACGACGATCGATGATATCATTTATATCCAGAGAGGATATGAGAACTTCGATGTGAAGCTCAGAGGACTCGGTGCAAAGATCGAACGCGTCAGCTCGGAACGTGAGGCGCGCAAGTTTGTGCTGAGAGTTGGCTGACAGACAGAATTTAAGAGATATTTTACATTTGGAAAGCCATAATTCGGGCGCTCAGTGTAGCGCCCGGATTTATTTTCTGTTAAGATATGAATCTATCAGGTGCCGATATACGATCGAGATGAGGACAGGCATCGGCTGCGTCATGCTTGCATGTAAGCAGCGATGCATGAACTCAGCTCAGGCCGCGTAGCGGCACCGCCCCCACAACCGCGAGCAGAAGATGCGAAGCATCGACACACGCGGTTACGCGGGTGGCTCGCGGTCTGGCGGGGCGGTATCGTGTATCCTTACAGAATGAGATCAATAATCAAACTATGGAGAACAGCTTATGGAAAAAAGAGTCGCGATCCTGACTGACAGCAACAGCGGGATCACGCAGGAAGCCGCAAAGGCACTGGGCATATCCGTACTGCCGATGCCGTTCTATATCAACGACCGGCTGTACTACGAAGACATTACCCTCACGCAGGATGAATTCTATGCGCATCTGGAAGAAGATGCGGAGATCCATACTTCCATGCCGGTCGTCGGAGAGGTTCTGGACCGCTGGGACGCGCTGCTGAAGGAATACGACGAGGTTGTCTATATTCCGATGTCGAGCGGTCTGTCCAGCTCCTGCATAACCGCGAAGACACTCGCGGATGATTATGACGGACGGGTGCAGGTTGTTGATAATCAGAGGATTTCCGTTACCCAGAGACAGTCTGTTCTGGATGCTGCAGCGCTCGCAGAGCAGGGGTTTGACGCGGCGGCGATCAGGGAGTATCTGGAGAGAACGAAATCGGAGTCTTCCATCTATATCTATGTACCGACGCTGAAGTACCTGAAGAAGGGAGGCAGAGTGACTCCGGCGGCTGCGGCTTTCGGCACACTGCTCCGTATCAAGCCGGTTCTGCAGATCCAGGGCCAGAAACTGGATGCTTTTGCCAAATGCAGGACAGTGAAGGCGTCCAAGACCACGATGCTCAAGGCGATCGGGGACGATATCCGGGATCGATTCGGCCTGGAACAGGGATCCGGTATGTACTGGATCTCCGGTGCCTATTCCGGAGCGCGTGATGATGAGGTCAGGCAGTGGGAAGCCGAGATCCGGGAAGCATATCCGCACAGCGAGGTCATCATGCAGCCGCTGTCACTGTCGGTTTCCTGCCATATCGGTCCCGGCGCGCTGGCGGTCACGGTATCGAAGAAGCTTCCTGAAAATCAGGAGGAGAAGGGCTGCCGGCCGGATGTGCAGTAAAAAGAAGCTTCGCGGCTATGAACTATGTGATCTGTGAAAAGAGAGGGGGATCACAATATGGGGAGGCTTTTGAAGGAGGTTTCGGTTTCAAGCGTACTGATCGCGATCGTCGGTCTGGTACTGCTTGTCATGCCGAAGCTGACCAATAAGATCATTGTGTACGGGATCGGCATCATGCTGGTGATATACGGTGCCGGAAGAATCCTGCGCTATATCAGGCGGAACGCCAGGGACGGACTGATGACGCATGATCTGTCGATCGGGCTTGTATGCATAGTATCCGGACTGTTCATGCTCCTGTATCCCGGGGTGGTGATCAGTGTCCTGCCGTTTCTGTTCGGGCTGGTACTGCTCTTCGGAGGAGCGATGTCCATACAGACCGCGTTTGATGTAAGGCGTTTTCAGGGACCCAGGTGGACGCTGCATCTGATTGCCGGGATCGCGTTTGTGATCGCTGGGATCGAAGCGATCCGTAATCCGTTCGGTACGGCTGCAGCACTGACACGCTTTATCGGGATCTGTTTCCTGGTACTGGGAATCTATACCTTTATTGAGAACAGAAAAGTGACACAGCTTCGCCGGGAGTTCCGGGGCGGTATCGATATCATTGACGGGGAAGACATCCCGCGCTGAGCGGGCAGACTGCATTATAGAAAGAAGGAATATCATATGGCAGACAGAGGACCATACTACATCACCACTGCAATCGCTTATTCATCGGGCAAACCGCACATCGGCAATACCTATGAAGCCGTTCTGGCTGATGCGATCGCACGCTATAAGAGACTGGAAGGGTATGACGTCGTATTCCAGACCGGAACCGATGAACACGGCCAGAAAAATGAGAATAAGGCCGCTGAAGCGAATATGACGCCCCAGGCTTTCGTCGATATGAACTCGGCGGAGATAAAGCGTATCTGGGATCTGATGAATACCAGCTATGACCGCTTTGTCCGCACTACGGATCCGGAGCATAAAAGAAAGGTCCAGAAGATCTTCAAAAAGCTGTATGATCAGGGAGATATCTACAAAGGCGCCTATGAAGGCTGGTATTGCACACCCTGTGAGTCTTTCTGGACGGAATCCCAGCTGGATGACGGAAAATGCCCGGACTGCGGCCGTCCGGTCACAAAGGCCAGAGAAGAGGCATATTTCTTTAAGATGAGCAAATATGCCGACCGTCTGATCGAGCATATCAACACGCACCCGGAGTTTATCCAGCCGGTTGCCCGCAAGAATGAGATGATGAATAATTTCCTTCTGCCGGGTCTGCAGGATCTGTGCGTGTCGAGAACTTCCTTTACCTGGGGAGTTCCGGTGGACTTCGATCCGAAACATGTCGTCTATGTGTGGCTGGATGCGCTCAGCAACTACATTACATTTGCGGGGTACGACGCAGACGGTTCTTCGGATGACTATAAGAAATACTGGCCGGCGGATCTGCATCTGATCGGGAAGGACATCATCCGCTTCCACACGATCTACTGGCCGATCTTTCTGATGGCGCTCGGTGAGCCGCTGCCGAAGCAGGTCTTCGGACATCCGTGGCTGCTGATGGGCGACGGCAAGATGTCCAAGTCCAAGGGAAATGTCCTTTACGCCGACGAGCTTGCTGAGATCTTCGGAGTGGATGCGGTGCGCTATTTCGTCCTGCATGAGATGCCGTTTGAGAATGACGGCGTGCTGACCTGGGACCTGTGCGTGGAGAGATTCAATTCGGATCTTGCCAATACACTTGGAAACCTGGTGAACCGTACGATCTCCATGACGAACAAATACTTCGGCGGAGAAGTGTGCGCGACCGGTGTGACAGATCTTCAGGTCGCCCCGTCAGGGGTGGTCTCCGAAGACCAGGAGGGAAGCATCGACGAGGATCTGAGAAAGACTGTCCTCGAGACTCCGGTGAAGGTCACAGAGAAAATGGGTGCACTGCGTGTAGCGGATGCAATCAGTGAAGTCTTCACGCTCTTTAAGAGATGCAATAAATACATCGACGAAACTGCTCCGTGGATCCTTGCAAAGGGCGAGGACCAGCTGACGAAGGACCGCCTGAGTCAGGTGCTCTACAACCTGGTGGAAGCGCTTGCTGTAGGCGGAGAACTGCTCGAGTCCTTCATGCCGGAGACGGCAGAGAAGATCCTGTCCCAGCTGAACGCCGAAAAGCGCGGCCTGGACAACATGGCTTCCTTCGGACA
>CADCOU010000232.1 GCA_902803155.1 uncultured Lachnospiraceae bacterium
ACGGAAGCCGATATGCCGGTTCCCTCGTACAGTTCCTCATGTTTGATGTGGTTAATGCTGAAGCTCTCTGCGTTTTTCTGTGCCATTGATTTTCACTCCTTCTCCGTTAGTTTGAAATACTATATCAGTCAGCGCCTTCTTTCGGCAACATCCTGCAGGATCATTCCCGATCGCCCGGTCTTCTCTGTACTGCATTTCCATACCAGTCTGATTCCTTTCTTACTCGCTCCTGAGCGCCGCCACCGGATCCTGCCTGGAAGCCTTCCCAGCCGGGATGGCGCCTCCGATCAGGTTCAGCACGATGCAGAGCAGGACCAGGATGCCTGCCGCCCCTGCCGGCAGGAATGCATAGACAGGCTGGTCGGTAAAGCTGTGGATCACCGCGTTGATCGGGATCTGCAGGAGCAGTGTCAGCACGACGCCGAACGTGCCTGCCAGGATGCCGATGATGAATGTCTCTGCGTTGAACACCTGCCGGATGTTGCGGCGTGAAGCACCCATCGCGCGGAGGATGCCGATCTCCTTCCTTCTCTCCAACACGGAGATGTATGTGATGATGCCGATCATGATGGAGGAGACCACCAGCGATACCGCGACAAATGCGATCAGCACATAAGTGATCACATCGATGATCGTGGTGACCGAGGACATCAGGGAGCCCACATAGTCGGTGTAGGCAATCACCTTGTCGTCATATCCTTCCTTCTCCATGGCGCTGTTGTAGGCATCCAGAATGCGGATCACTTCTTCCTTGCTCTCGAAATCCTTCGGATAGATCGTGATCATGCCGGGTGTTTCCGGATCGGCGTACCCGAACCGGATCAGGTTACCGCTCAGGGTCGAGTTGGCCGCGGAAGCCGCGGCAGCATACATCTCTTCCATGTGCGCCTCATCCATCTCCATGGAAATGACTTCTCCGATCTGATCCGGATCGATCTTAACCAGTTCCATCAGCGCGGGGATCAGTTCATCCAGCACACTCCTGAACGTCGGCGAATCGCCTGTACGGCTCAGTTCGCGGATCGTCCGCACAGTCTGGACCGCAGTAAGCCGTCCGTGCTCTTCCATCACACGGTCCAGGCCGTCCCAGTCAAAGGATACCGCATCCGGAAGGTTCTCCGGATGGATCTCGATCATTTCCGCGAGATCGGAAAACACTTCTTCATTGCCCTCGCCGAATTGATTTCCGGTCAGGACATCGATATCCGGATCCGCGAGCTGCGCCTGCACGACGCCGCTCTTCGACGATTCGCTGATTAGCTGCTCCATCAGCTCCGGAGGATAGCCGATCCCGGGTTCCAGGATCCCGAGCGAACCGTCCGAGGAACTGATGACGCCGACGATCTCGAGTTCCTGCGCCGAATCAAGGAGCTCCTTCATGGCAGCTTCGTCCCTCGCGCAGTCGACCCATACCCCGAGCTTCTCATCGTAAGTGAAACGTCTGCTCGCCGGCAGAACACTGAAGCGAACCCCGAGGAAGTCCTGCGGGTCATACAGTCCGGAAGCATCCAGGGAAGTATCCACTGCACTCCCGGTCTTCATGCCGAGGATCATCTCATCCAGCTGGTCTGTATCTTTCAGACCCATGGTGTACAGAAGATAGTCGGGAACCGTTCCTCCCGGCATCAATATCAGGACGCACTCGCTGTCCGTCTGCGGCCAGTGCCCCGCCAGCATGTCGTAGGAATCCTTATACAGGGATTCCTCTCCGGGAAGCATGCAGAATACGTCGTTGCCGTTAAACAGGGACATCATGCCGGACAGGTTGTCATCCATGGAGAGTCCCATGGCAGACATGGTCTGGTCCGGGTTGACCTGCCTGTATCCGTCCTCTTCCCTGAGATAGATCTGCGGACTGATCCCGTAGCTGTAGTTCACGCTCCGCGTTACGTCTTCGATACCGCTGTATCCGCTCTCGAACCAGCGCTTCAGGGCGGCCAGGTCATTGGTCCCGGCGCCGGAGAACATGCTGCCCAATACCTGCTGTTCCTTTACTTCGTCCCCTTCCTGCTCCTCTCTCATCTCCGTCCGCATCTGCGCCATCGCAGCCATGGTGGATTCCATGGAGAACGTGGAAGACGGGATCTGGAGCGGATATTCGCTCAGGGATTCTTCCTCCATGCGGTTGATGTAGCTGTGTGCCCCTGTCGAGAGCGACAGGATCAGCGCGATCCCGGTGATCCCAATGGACGCGGCAAACGCGACCAGTATGGTCCTGGCTTTCTTGGAGAACAGGTTGGAGACCGACAGGGACAGGGCGGTCAGGAACGACATGGACGGTTTCCGGGTCCGGGGTTTCTTTCCGGAAATCTCACTGCTTCCAGGGTCCTCACTAAACGAAGGCTCAGAGGGTGCCACAGTATTTGCTGCTTCTGAGGTGTTTGCGTCATCTGGCGAACTATCTGTCTGCTCCGGATCATAGGGACTGCTGTCGCTCCGGATCCTGCCGTCACGCAGCTTAATGATACGGGTCGCGTAGCGCTCCGCGAGCTCCGGGTTGTGGGTCACCATAATGACCAGGTGATCCTTCGCAACCTCTTTCAGGAGCTGCATCACCTGCTCGCCGGTATCGCTGTCCAGCGCGCCGGTCGGTTCGTCGGCAAGTACGATGGTCGGATGGTTTACCAGGGCACGCGCGATCGCCACTCTCTGCATCTGCCCGCCGGAGAGCTGGTCCGGCTTCTTGTGCATCTGGTCCTTCAGACCGACACGGTCCAGTTCCTCCATGGCCCTCTGCCGCCGCTCTTCCCGGCTCACGCCTGCAAGCGTCAGGGCAAGCTCCACGTTCCGGAGGAGATTCTGGTGCGGGATCAGGTTATAGCTCTGG
>CADCOU010000233.1 GCA_902803155.1 uncultured Lachnospiraceae bacterium
AATTATTGTTTTCATTAAAGTGCAAAAGTCAAGCAGTTTTTTCCGATGACGGTAAGCACTTTTTTCCGACAACGGTAAGTACTTTTTTCCTGTGACGGTAAGGGGTTTTTTTACATTATCCGGTAAGCAGTTTTTTACAGTGTACGGTAAGGAGTTTTTTCCGGTAAGGTAATCCTCCTCTTCCGATAGATGAACCTTTAAAACTTCATAGTTACGAGAACAGCTCCGGGTGCTTCAGACGGTAGGATTGTCCCTGCAATGAGAAACATCTGGCATGATGCAGGATACGGTCAAGCATGGCAGTCGTCAGGACCGGGTCGCCCATCATCTCCGCCCAGTCGGTGATCTCCTTGTTCGTTGTAAAGATGATCGAGTTCGTCTCATAGGTATCACTGATGAAGGTGAAGAACCGGTTGGCTTGTGCCCGGGAGATCGGAGTGTACCCGATCTCATCGATGATGACCATCTGGGCCTTCCTGATGTTCCGCAGCCGGAAACCGGCTGCCCGTTCTGTATCCGCGGTGTCAAGGATCTTTACGAAGTTCGTCATCCGCTCAAAGCAGACAGTATAACCGGCATTAACAGCTTCCAGGCCAAGTCCGACGGCAAGCATTGTTTTCCCAAGGCCCGGAGGTCCGGCAAAGACAAGGTTACCGCAGGTGTCCAGCCAGCTGAGTTCGCGGAGAGTCTGGATCTGGCTCTCGGTGATCCCGGCATCCAGTTCCGTCGGATCAAAATCATCCAGCATCTTCGGGTGTGGCGGGAAGTGTGCCGCTGATAGGTTCCGTTTCCGGCGGCGTTCATTCCGGCCCCTGACCTCTGTTTCCAACAGTGTCAGAAGGAACTCACGGTAAGACAGTTCATTGACTTCTGCTTTTTCCAGAAGGTCTGCAAGTCCCCTGGAGGAGTGTTTCAGTGTAAATGTCTCCAAGAGGGCTGTCAGCCGCTGTATCGGTATACGGTCGATATCCAGGGATCTCACGATCTGTTTTTTCATACCGGCCTCCTAACGCGCCATTCTGGCCCTGAAGGCTTCGGCATAAAACGACAGGTCTGGTTTCTGGACATCCGCTGCCTGATACGTGTTATCCGACAGCTGGCCGCTCTTTACGAGTTGGTAGACAGTCC
Organism: uncultured Lachnospiraceae bacterium; assembly: GCA_902803155.1. Lineage (GTDB taxonomy): Bacteria > Bacillota > Clostridia > Lachnospirales > Lachnospiraceae > Porcincola. The sequence goes on from CADCOU010000233.1 coordinate 1,129, forward strand.
TGAACTGCTTAAAGGTGTAACGGTATTTCTCACACGCATACTTCATGGCGGCGGCGACAGTCACCCGGTCGGCATTCTCCCTGTCCAGGAACTCTTCGATCGCGGCAAGCTGCTCTTTCAGGTACCTCGGGTTTTCCTTCTTCACACCGTTGATGAAGTGCTGGAAGTCATAACAGTTCCATTTGTCGCGCAAGCGCTCCGCCGTGGAGATCCAGTCCGTAGTCGGTTCCTTCTTATGTTCCGGCAGCCGGATCACACGTCCATGGCATTCACTTATGGCATGCCGGCAAAGGAGCGAATACGTGTCGTCATAGACATACAGGTAACTTCCGACTGCTTTGTAGAAGACCTTTCCGAATGCGCAGGATCGCGGGACGGAATACTTGTTAGTCTTGTACTGGATGTAAGGTATCCCGTTGAGTTCTGCATGAATGAAACTGGACGGCGAGTTCTCATACAGTGACGGCACCGGCGGCATCAGCACTTTCTGCTCGTGCTCCGAAAAGACGATCTCCGGTATGCAGTACGTCGTCTGATGGATACGGCGGTTCTTCCGGTCGCACCATCCGGGCAGGGCGCGCAGGACATCATCCGGGGAGCGCAGATCCCTGGCGGAGAAGAAGTTTTTCTTCACGAAACCGACCGTGTTCTCGATGGGACCTTTGCTTTCCGGATCCGCTTTGTGACAGACCCACAGTTTCAGTTCCTGCTCTGAGCAGAAATCCTCGAACACCCGGGTCTTGACGATCTCACCGTACGTTTCATCCGCCACAAAGACAGCGTCCTGATCAATGACCAGCACTTTCGGACGGCCGCCCAGCCGGCAGAAGGACCGATAGAGCGCCAGACACGCCTCCTCGGAGCTGAACTTGTGATCCTGCGCATAGACGAGCAGAAACCGGCTGAACCGAAGAAGCAGGCAGATGAAATGGATGACAATGCCGCCTGAGATCTTCTGCTGGCCAAAGTCGATCAGCATCTGTTCGCCGGGTGGTGTGTCCGGGACGTAGTCATAGATGCGGGTATTCTTCGGCGTGGAGGCAACCGTTCCGCTGTCACGGAGAAACCGTACGTAGTTCCGGAGTGTCTGCTGATTACCGGGCAGTTCTGCATACAAGCCGGAGTCGATGTACTTTTCCTCCAGGACATCGTAGATGGAACTGACACACAGCTTTTTGTTGTTCTCGTTATTACGCAGCACTTCGATGATCGTGGAGCGGAAGGGCTCCGCATCAAAGGCTTTGTCTTTGGCAAGGTGCACTCCCGGATCATCCGGGATAACATCCATCCGGTAGTACTTACGGATGGTCGGCTTTGAGGGGACTTTCTCCCCGGCTTTCCTGAGTTGGTCAGCGATCTCATTCTCAGCGAAGCCTCGGAGTTTGAGATCCTGGATCATCTGCATCATGGTTTTTGTCAGCATCTTTGGTCCTCCTTCCGTACACTGTAAAAACAGTATACGGAATTCAGAGATGCCCCTCCTTGTGAAAGACTCACCACAAGGAAAAAGTGTTTACCGCCGGCAGAAAAAACTGCTTACCACGTAGAGAAAAAAGTCCTTACCGTGCGGAGAAAAAACTGCTTACCGCGTGGTGGTAAATTTACCTTACCATCCACACGTTTTGCAGCCGGAACGGACAAAAAAGAGCGCC
>CADCOU010000234.1 GCA_902803155.1 uncultured Lachnospiraceae bacterium
AAAAAAAGAGGAGGAGCAAAAATGAAAAAAACAAATAAGGCAATATCCGGAATGTCATTTATAGCAGTTCTTATGGCGACAGTGCTGTCTGCTTTCGGAAACGGGACTGCTGATGCCGCAGAGCCTGAATTCACGGTCGCTATCGTTCAGCCCATGAGCCACACCTCTCTCGACCAGATCCGGGATACGATCATCACAAGTCTTAAGGAAGATCCGGAGATCGAAGTTGTGACACAGAACGCCAACGGTGATACTGCGGCGCTTACCGCCATCCTTCAGAACCTGAAGAGCGAGAAAGTCGACATCGTGGTTCCCATCGCCACTTCTACGGCCCAGTCCGCGAAAGCAGTCTATGACGGAGAAAGTACTCCCATCGTATTCGCGGCGGTTTCCGACCCGGTAGCTGCAGGTATGACCGGAGAGGGCAGCGAGATGATCACAGGCGTATCCAACAACATACCGGCAGATGAGATCGTTAAACTGGTATACAATTTCCAGCCTGACTGTGAGAAGATCGGTTTTGTATATACTTCCAGCGAGACAAATTCCGTATCAACCATCAACGCTGCAAAGCAGTATTGTGACGAGAACGGCATCGCTTATGAGGAGACTTCCATTTCCAACGTCTCCGAACTTCAGACAGCGGTCGAATCCCTTCTGGCGAAAGGTGTGGAAGCTCTTTACACCGGAAATGACAATACGATCGCCAGTGCCATGGCTACTTACACTTCTGCTGCATACTCAAAACAGATCCCGATCTACTGCGGTGCCGACTCCATGGTTGCAGACGGCGGGTTTGCTACGGTCGGCGTCAATTACGTGCAGCTGGGCGAACAGGTCGCCGGGATCGTAAAGCGTATCAAGTCCGGCGAGCAGCCAAAGGATATCCCATACGAAACGCTTTCTGAGTACGCAAAGTTCGTCAACATGAAAGCAGTAAAAGAGTTCGGCGGTGATTATCCGGCGTCTTCCTTCGATGGGTTCGAAGTACTTGTGGAAGAGGACGGAACCAGCCACTTTAACGAGTAAGTGTTTCGGGAAGCGACATTTACAGAAGCAATGATCAGGAGCAGTGTATGTTTGCGGAAATGCTGATTTCAGCCTTTGGACAGGGATTTATATACGCACCGATGGCTTTGGGCGTCTTTATCTCCTTTGGGATCCTGAAGATGCCGGACCTCACGGTGGAGGGAAGTTTTGTATTCGGTATGACCGTCTGCGCCCAGACAGCGATCTTAGGACATCCGGCCGCCGCCCTTCTCATGGGTGTGCTTGCCGGAGCGCTGGCAGGCCTCTGCACGGGGCTCCTGCAGACAAAGCTCGGGATCGAGCCGATCCTGTCCGGGATCCTTACCATGACAGGTCTTTATACCGTCAATTATGCAATGCTGGGCGGTCAGTCAAACCGCTATCTCCAGAGAATGACAGTCAACGAAGTCGGTGTCGAGGTTCCTTCTCCCGCGCAGACGGTATACAAGATGTTCCAGTCCGCAGCGGGCGGCAGCATGGATTCTTCCGCCTCTGCCTGCCTGCTGACGGCTGTCATAGTGATCCTTGTGATGACAGTTCTGATCGTTTTCTTCCGTACAAGGCAGGGCATGGCGATCATCGCCACCGGTGACAACGAGGAGATGGTAAGGTCTTCCTCCATCAACGCAGACGCCGCAAGAGTCGGGGGGATCATGCTTTCAAACGCTCTGGTCGGCCTGTCCGGGGCACTGCTCTGTCAGTACCAGCAGTATGCCGACCTGAACTGCGGGACGGGTATGATGGTCATGGGGCTGGCATCCGTTGTCATCGGGACGACCATATTCGGAAAACGATCCGTAACACAGCAGATTATTTCCGTAGCGGCAGGATCCCTGATCTACCGGTTCATCATTCAGGCAGCGTACAAGACAGACCTGCCAAGTTATTTCGTAAAACTCCTGTCCGTTCTCATCGTGGTCGCAGCTCTGATCCTGCCGAAGTATGTTCCGGCAAAGAAGATGAAAGCTGTCGGTTCTGCGCCAAAGAAGGGAGGGGCTTCGGAATGAGCAGTGCTCTTTTTCTCAATAACATTGTAAAGATCTTTGAAAAGGGGACGGTCAATGAGAAAACTGCCCTGGACCACCTGGAGCTTCTTGTTCCGGCGGGTGAATTCGTTACCGTACTGGGCTCCAATGGTTCCGGAAAGTCAACGATGTTCAATATTATCCTTGGAAATATCTTTCCGGACGAGGGATCTGTCATTCTGGGGGAACAGAACATCACAAAAATGAAAGATTATAAGAGAGCTTATGATATCGGCTGCCTGTTCCAGAATCCGCTCAGGGGAACAGCGCCGAACCTTACCCTGGAGGAGAATCTGGCTCTGGCTTATACCAGGAAGGCTTCCCGCTCATTCTTTGCCCTGAACAGGCAGGACAGCAGGTATTTCCGGGAAACCCTTTCCCACCTCGGAATGGGGCTCGAAGACAGGATGAAGACGAAAATGGGCCTCCTGTCCGGAGGTCAGAGACAGGCTGCGTCGCTTATTATGGCTACCATAGCGGAACCGGAACTCCTGCTCCTGGACGAGCACACAGCAGCACTCGATCCTGCCGCAGCTGAACAGGTTATGGAACTCACGAAGCGAATCGTGGAGGAAAAAAAGATCACGACGCTGATGGTTACGCACGACATGGATCTCGCGCTGGAATACGGCACCCGGACTATCCTGCTGGACAGAGGGAAGATCCGCATGGATCTTTCCGGGTCTAAGCGGGCGGAAATGACACCCGGCAAACTTGCGGAGGTTTTCTACAGCAGAACAAGAAGAGGCCGGGAGAATCCCTCCGGAGACTGATATGTCTCTCTTTTTCAGCAATTCAGCGACTTCACCATAACCCGCCCGTCCAGAACTTCGTACCCGAATCGGCGGTACAGGTCATGTGCATCTCTTGTTACCAGGATCCCTCGCAGACCGGCATATTCCGGCCGGGATTCTATATGTGATACCAACGCCGTGCCCAGTCCCATATGCTGATACTCCGTATCGATGATAACGTCGCACAGGTAATAGGTCGTGGCATAGTCGCTGATGACTCTTGCAAAGCCGACAAGCTTATCCTCATCATCAAGACGTACACCGTAACACGATGAATTGCTCATGGATTTCATGATCTGCGCGGCGGAACGCTTATCCGCCCAATACGTCATCCTGAGGAGTCTGACAACTTCATCGATGTTCATTTTCTCCGATCCTTCAATGATCCTGTATTTCATGTCCGTCCCTCCTCTGTAGAATCATGCATTCTTCCGAATGTATAAAGCCCAGCTTTTCATACAGCGGTCTGCCGGATTCCGTTGCATCCAGGCTTATCTCAGTAGCTCCGTGCTTCCATGCATCATCAATCAGTATTGACAGCATTTTCCGTGCGATTCCCTGCCTGCGGTAGTCTTTCATTGTGTATACATTCATCAGATGCGCTCTTTTCCCGGTGGGATGAGAAAAAGTGGGCAGTATCCTTATATAGCAGATCGTGGCACAGCCTATTACCTTTTCTCCGGTGATGGCAAGAACGGTTGTCTGGTCTCCATTTTCAAAGTAAGCTCTGCTTTCAGCAATCAGTTCATCCGAAAATGTATAGTCATCGTCAAGATCATTTACCACTCTGAGCATCTCTATTCTGCTGCTCATCATAAGCTCTGTATCTTTTTCCGTTGTCAACCTGTACTCGATCATTTCTTTCATTTTTTCTTCAGTACCGTAAGTGCCGCATAATGCAATACAGTAAACTGCTCCGGAGCAATCTCATCAAGCAGCAGGCGGTGTTCCTTATCCCATCTCGCCAGCTTCTCGTCTGACAGTGATGCGCCTACACCCCGGCATGCTCTCATCCTTCCATGCCAGGATTCCTTTGTGAACGGCACCATCACATCATATTCCTCATGGTCTTCCATCTCAAAGCTGTCATACGCCACATCCGGGATCCGGATAGGATGCCTTGTCTCACCGGCTCCCGTCCAGTTCGGGCTGTACTTCAGTACAAGTTCTTCGCTCTTTCCTGCTATCTCGTCCTCATAGGGAAGCCACGCCATATAGAGGATCAGCAGCCTGCCATCCGCTTTTAACAGCCTTGCCAGTTCCGGCATGACCTTCTCATGGTCAAAGTACCAGAAGCACTGACATGCAGTGATCACATCAAAACTCTCTCCCGGGAAGTCAAGCCGCTCTGTCGGAACCGCCATGAACTCTATCTTCATATTCCCGGCTTCTGCCAGACGCTTTGCTGCTTCGATCTGTTCCGGCGAAATATCTGTTCCCGTCCAGTGTGCGCCATATCGGTACATATTACGCGGTAATACGCCGGTCCCCGTCCCGAGATCCAGTACCTCCTGCCCTTCTCTGCAGAATCCTCTTTCACCGATCTTCTTATAAAACTCTTCCGGATAGATGTCCCTGTATTTTGCGTACTCCTCTGATGTCCTTCCCCAGTCAAACGCCTTGCCGGCGTCAATCCTCTTATCTGTTATTTCCAAAATAACCCTTCTCCGTTTCCTGTCAT
>CADCOU010000235.1 GCA_902803155.1 uncultured Lachnospiraceae bacterium
ACCCCTTCTTTTCTCTCTGTCTGCCCGACCTTGAGCCGGATCAGAAACGGGATCAGGACCGGACAGATCACGGCTGTGATCGCGAATGAGAGCAGTACCGCTGCAATAGTATCAAAAGATATGATCATGAAATCCTCCGTTCAGGTTATTCTTCTTCCTTTTCCTCATTGACTCCGGCGCCTTCCCAGACGGAAGATTCCTCGCCGCCTTCAACTTCCTCAGGCGGAGCGGCGATATCCGGATTCTCCGCGACCTGCGTCGATGTATCGAAGAATACCGTCGTATCGACTTCGATCTGATTGCCGTAGCCGTCCGTGACGATGCCTGCCTGCAGATCCGCAATGCACCCTTCGATCGGTTCACCGGAAGAATCCACAACGGTACCGTCCTGCTTGATGTATGCATTGTTGTACAGGTTGCCGTATGAGTCAAAACACTGGAAGTATGCGCTTTTCACATTACTTTCCACGGTCTCGTCCCTGGAGATCCCCAGGTACCGCAGCACATCATCCGTTACCGGTTCTGTCGGGTACAGACCGAGATACGGGAACAGATCTGTCGCAATCTGGCGGAACAGAACCTGCGGGTAACTGGAGTCAGCCTGCTCGGCAACGTTCGGCTCGTCGATGACGACGTACATGACAACCTGCGGATCATCGATCGGAGCCGCCCCGATGAAGGAAACGACATAATGCCCCTTCCAGCGGGTTCCGTCAGACGGATCGATCTTCTCAGCCGTTCCGGTCTTGCCTCCGGTCAGATATCCGGGAACCTGTGACTTCCGTCCGGTACCTTCCTTGACCGCAGTCTTGAGATATCTCCTGAGCAGCTTGGATACAGATGTGGAAACCGGCTGCCGCAGCAGCAGAGGCTCGATCGTCTCGACCGACGTTCCGTCTGCACTCAGGATCTGGCCGACCACATGCGGCTGATAATAATACCCGCCGTTCACGACCGCAGCAAATGCCGCAGCCTCCTGGATCATATTGATTGTGAAACCCTGTCCGAATGTACAGGTTGCCAGCTCGACCTCATGCATCGTATCGCGGTTGTACACGACACCGGAGTTCTCATTGGGCAGGTCGATTCCGGTCGGATTGCCGAAGCCGAATGCCTGCTGGTAATTGATGAAATTGGTGATGCCCATCTCCATGCCGACTGTCATAAGAACGACGTTGCAGGAATTGACGATACCGTATTCCAGCGTCTCTCCGCCATGTCCGTATATGTTGTCGCATTTGATGGTCGTATCGGTAATGAACAGGGAGCCGTTGCATACGAAGTTATCCCCGTCATGGACAGACCCTGTTTCCAGCGCGGAAGCGACCGTGATGGGTTTAAACACGGACCCCGGCTCATAACCTTCCGATACGCAGAAATTCTCCCATTTCGTATTCAGCTCGTTGACGTAAGTCTTGTCGTCCATGGCCTTGATCTGCGCTCCGGAATAACCTTCCGTCGTCAGATCAAACGGATCATTGAGATCGTATTCACGGTTTGTGGCCATGCCCAGGATCTCACCCGTATTGGGATCAAGCACTACAACTCCGACGTTCCTCGCGCCTCTCCCGTTGTGAGCCTCATCACCATATGTTTTGTTGAATGCCTCTATCTTCTCCTGCAGGATCTCCTGGACATTCATATCCAGTGTCAGCCGCAGCGTTTTCCCGTGTTCCGGAGCGATCGTGGTCCGCTCGAATTCCGAATTCTCATTGAGATATCCGAATGTCCGCCCGTCCGTTCCGTTCAGGATGCTGTTGTAATAGTTCTCAACCCCGGTCGTTCCCACATTGACCGCATTGGAGAAGCCCACCACCTTGCTTGCCAGGTTATTATAGGGATAGGACCGGAGATACCGCTCCTCAAACCATACGCCCTGTATATTGGCACGCTCACCGAGCAGCGCATAGTAAGCTTCCCTTCCGAGAGAATCCTCCTTCAGGTCAGCGCCGCTCCGGAAATCCTCAAATTCTTTTTTCAGATCCGAAGTGACATTCTTCTTAATCACCTGGTAGCGGGAATCTCTGGTTTTCTCGTCCGCGATCACATCACGGACCGTCGCCGCCTCGATCCCGAAGATATCGGAGACCGCATCGATGGTTGGCTCGATATAATCCTCGTCCTCATTGATGGCATAGCAGTCCAGTACAACATTATAGAACCGGTCGCTCTTCGCCAGCACGATACCGTTCTTGTCCTGGATCTCACCCCGGCGCGCGGGAATGGAACGTGAATCATAAGACTGCTGTGACAGAACCTTCTTCGCGTATTTATTGCCTTTGGTAGCAGAGATCGTCGAGATCCTCAGCAAAAGAACAACCAGTAATAACAAAACAAATGCAAAAAAAACCAGCAGCTTTTTTTGCATCGTCTTGGTAAATCTTCTCTCTTTTTTTTCTTTATTCTGTGCGTTCATCCGGGTCAATCCCGTACCCTCTCAATCCGGAATCTCCTCGTACTGCTTTACATAGTCACTGGAAACAGCATCGTATGAAACGATCTGTGTCTGTGCAGGATAGGTCATGCCCAGCTGCTCGGTCGCAACTTCCCTCACCTGCTCCAGGTCTACTCCCGAAATGATCTCGTTATAGACGATGTCATTTTCGATCTGGAGATTCTTCAACTGGCTCTGCAGGCTGACCGTGCGCTTCTGGAGCTGCGTCGAGGTCGCCTGAAGCTTTAAATAAAAGATGCAGATCATAACGACAGAAACCGCCGCAACGGTCAGGAACAGCACATAGCGCAGATTCATGGAGAGCGCGCGTCTGCGGTTCTGTTCTACCTGCGTACGGCGCAGTTCCCTCTCCCGGATCTGAGGCGATGCAGCCTGAACCCGGACGGTGTTGCCGTCAACTACCTCGGTAGTATAACGCACCTGCCGCGTACTTTCAATCTGTACCCTCTTAGTCTGAGCCATCCTGATCTGTTTCCCTCTTCTCAAATACTCGCAGCTTTGCACTCTTGGAGCGCGGATTCTGCTCCATCTCTTCCTCGGTAGGGAGGATCGGTTTTTTCGTAATTACACTGCCCTTTGGTTTCCTTCCGCATACGCATACAGGAAACTCCGGCGGACAGATACACGGATTCTCTGCTCTCCGGAACGCATCCTTGACGATGCGGTCCTCCAGCGAATGAAACGTAATGATGCAGAGCCTTCCGCCCGGTTTCAGGAGATCGATCATATCATCCAGAGATTCTCTCAAAACCCGGAGTTCTCCGTTCACTTCAATCCGGATCGCCTGAAATGTCCTTCTGGCAGGGTGTCTGCCTGTCGCCCTGACTTTTGCGGGGATCGCATCCTTCACGATCTGTGTCAGCTGACCGGTCGTCTCGATCGGGTGCTTCTCTCTCTCATTCACAATAAACCGGGCGATCCTTCCCGCGAACTTCTCCTCCCCGTACTCCCTTATAATACGGGTCAGATCTTCGATGGAGCAGGAGTTTACGACCTCCCTCGCCGTATACTCCTGCCGCTGGTCCATTCTCATGTCCAGCGGTGCGTCTTCCTCGCGATAAGTAAAACCTCTTTCTGCGTCATCCAGCTGATAGGAAGATACTCCCAGATCCAGCAGGATTCCGTCTGCAGCCGTGATGCCGAGCATCATCAGCCTGGTCTTCATATCCGAATAGTTGGACCGGATAATCGTGACCCTTTCTCCAAACTCCCCGAGACGTTTTCCGGCCGCCTCAATCGCCGCAGCGTCCTGGTCGATCCCGATCAGCCTTCCTCCCTCTGAAAGCTTCTCCGCGATCGCTTCGGAATGTCCGCCTCCGCCAAGTGTCCCGTCGACGTAAATACCGTCCGGCCGGACCTGCAATGCATCGATGGTCTCCTTCAGGAGGACAGATGTGTGTCTGAATTCCACACGCTCCTCCTTTCTCCGCTTCCTGTCTCCACTCCCCCGGAAACAGGCGGATCCTGTGTCCATACGCCCGGAACCGCTCCCTTCGGTTTCCGGACAATTCCGCCTCAGAACTGCTCCCTACAGCCCCCTGGCTCTTCTGCCTCCAGCCGCTCCCTACGGCCTGAAACAGTTGCGCCGCCTTCCCGGTTCCCTAATCCGTCCGGCGGCAAACTCCTTAAAGGTCGATATCCAACCCGTCCAGAGCTTCTATGGACTCGTCGATGTCATCTGCCGACGTCGCGTCGATGTACTTCTCTCTGCTCCAGAGTTCCACTCTCTTCATGGAACCCTCAACAACGACATCCTTCTGCATTCCGGCGAACTCCCTCAAATTCTCCGGAATCAGGACTCTTCCCTGTTTGTCCATTTCGCAGAGTGTCGCGCCTGCAGCGAAGAACCGCACGACTGTCCTGGCTTTCTTATTCGTAAGCGGCAGTTTAGACAGCTTTTCCTCGAAGTCAGCCCATTCATTCATCGGATACGCAAACAGACAGCCGTCTAATCCCCTCGTAATCATGAATTCCGCACCCAACTGCTCGCGGAACTGCTTCGGGACGATCAGCCTGCCCTTGACATCCAATGTGTTTTTATACGAACCGTAAAACATTATGCCCGGACTTCCCCCATTGAAGTTGCTTCGTCAGGAAATATGAAATTCACCACATTTCCTCCCTTATGACCCACAACTCACCACTTTTTGCCACTTATGGACATATCTTAACGAATTCTTAGGAAAATCGCAAGGCAGAACGTCCGTTCGGCCAGCGCCACTTGTGCAAAGTCACCAATCGCCTATATAGTCTCCTTGAAAGCATACTGATACAAGATATGGTAATCCGGCGCCAAAAAAATACAGCCGGGACGCTTTTCAGCGTCCGGCTGTTCATGAAAGATCTGCCTATTAAACTTTTGTGTCAAAATCTTTACGTTTTTGTTACAGGCTGCGTCTTGTCACAGCCCCTGTACTGAAGACAGGCGCAGCATATATGCTCGGAAAAATTACAGGCAGTTCCCGCTCAGTCCGGTATCTCCGTCATAACATCCAGCTGGAAACCCTTCCACATATTCGCGTTCACGTTCCAGTCACGCAGATCCGTCACGATCTTGTGGTAGAAGGCCTGGCCTCCGTAGACGATATCGTAGGTCCTGGCGTCTCCCCTGGCTTCCAGATGTCTGCCGAATGCACAGTTCTCAATATCATCCGCACTGTAGTCATCCTGAGTACCGTCCGGCCAGTATACGTAGAAACGCGGTACCTGCGGTTCGCTGGAGAACCGTACATCGCCGACCTGCTTCAGGATCTGTCTTCCGACGTTCTCATAGCAGCACAGCACATGCGCGTATCTCCACACTGTCCTGGTGAAATCAGATACTCTGAACTGCATGAGCCAGTCTTCATCCATCATGCCTGTCCCGTCATCTTTTGAGATGATGAGAACGATCGGGAACCGGCGTTCCGTATCCAGAATCGCCTGTGCCGTCGGCTCTGCCTCTTCTTCCGTGAGGATCCTGCGCCGTCCGCTGCAGGGCAGCGCGCTGACCACGCCGATCATATCGACAATGTTTTTGTAGAACCCGGGATATGAGAAGTTTGTGGATTTCTCTTCAACGGTCGCCGAATCCTCCAGATCAGGCTGCGCATATCCGTTTACGACATCAACCCAGATACCCGGAGTATGCTGGTTCACGCTTCCTTCGCCTTCTCTCACCTCATGCAGACTTGCCTCCGAGTACCATATCCTTCCGCCTGCTTCCGGATCTACATGGCGCACATGCATGTTCATGACATGCCTCTCCGGATGGTACTTTACTTCGATATGGTAAGCGAGCAGATCTGCCTGATAGGTAGAGACCTGTTCCGGCATGTTATGGAACAGTACGCCGTATTTCGTACTGATCCAGCGCCAGATCAGCTTTGCGCTCTCTGTGAAAAGAAGATCATCGGTGATCTCCTCGTCTGTCTTCATGCGGTTTCCGTCGATCCTCGCCATCATCTGGAATACCGTGTGGCGGCGGAACGGACGAAGTTCATAATGCCTGGATTCGGCCTCGGAATCATCTCTTCCGTCATTGAAGACATCCATGCGGCGGAACACTGCCGTCAGCCTTTCATCATGGAAGATACTCTCGTTGAGAAGAGCGATGATCGTGTTGACGTTGATCGGCACGTGACGCGTCCTGGACAGCAGACGGCCGATCAGGATCGGCCTGGGAGTCCGGAAGATCCGCTTTGCCAGGTTGTCCGATCTGGACATGTCCTCGTTCAGGATCTGTTCGACCTCCGGATAGAGCTGGGCCTCTCCGAGTTTCAGACGGAAATGGCTCTTGATCATGTCGCTCCATCTGCCGGACTTGTACAATGCGTGGCCCAGATCCTCAAACAGGGTGACCATGGACTTGTCGCAGAGTTCCAGCGTGGCAAGGATCGAATTGAAGTATCTGGAGAACCCGGGATAATGGCTCCAGAGTTCCTCTCCCTTGTACCTCATGTCGTGTTCGACTTCATGCCAGCCTTCGAAGAACATCGTCTTGATCTGGATCTCAAACGTATCATCGATACACATGTTCCAGGTCTGCGGCGATATCTCCTCTTTCAGATAGGAGGGAAGCCTGAACACGCCGTTCAGTTTCGCGGGCTTGAATTCATCCTCGCTCCGTTTGGAGGTGGACCATTCTATGACGTCAAATGTCTGCGCCATGATGTCCTTGCAGATATCCACGTCATCGTCAAAATACAGGTTGATCCTCACTCCGATCAGGTCCTGCATCTTGTGCTCCTCGTTCAGGTCCTTCATGTCAAATTTGCGGGCCATGGACTGAGCTGTCTTGATCCGTGAAAAACACCTGTAATACAGTCCGCACTGCTCCAGCCTGTCGCTGATGATCCGGCGGAGATCCTGTTCCACAACGGGAGGTACCTTGACCGCGTCCGCCAGTTCCTCCTTTGTGAAGGTCACCGCATTTTCGCCAAGTGAACCGTCTTCTGTAAGATTGCCTGTACGGTCATCCAAATAATCGTTCATATCGTTGATCCTGTATTGCTGCGGCACTCACGCCCGGCCTGTTACTGATATACCGGGTTGCCGTACATATCATATCCCTGTCCGGTCGTCGGATCCGTCCAGGCTATCTGCGGAGTTGTCGTCGATGAACCGCCTGCCGGCGTCCCGACCGGATTGCCGTACATGTCATATCCCTGCCCCGTATAGGGGTCGGTCCACGCGATCTGGGCCGAGCTCGACGAACTGTCCTGACCGGTGCTGCCGGAAGAGTCATCCATGGAGGCTGCCCCCTGCGACCCCGAAGTATCGATCTGCGTTACCCCGCCGCTTCCTCCGCTCATGTACGGAGTTACGATGTATGCAGAATCCGGATACCTGGTGGAGAATGTCTTGAAGACCTCATCCGCCTTATCCCGGTTGCCCGCATTCAGGTAGGCAAAGCCCAGATAATACAGTGCGTCGTAATACTGACTGTTCTGGCCGGTTTCATCCGAATCGACCGCCATCTGCAGCTGGTTGGCTGCCTCTGTGTAATTGCCGGCCACATACGCGGTCGTGCCTGCCGTGTAGTACTGATTGAACAGGGCATCTCCCACCATCGCCGTCAGATCTTCAAACAGCTGTTTCCCGTTTCCGTCAAAGTCATCCGCATTCAGCTTGCCGAGTGCCTCGATGGTCTTGGACTGATCTCCCCTGACGTAGAGATCCGCGACATTCAGAAGATCATTGTAGGAGTCCACCCTGTCGTTTGCGCTCTTTGCCTCCGCCTGGGCGGTAGCGGTGCCGGCATTCGCCGAATCCACCTCGTCCTGGAGATCCTGCACCGTCGCTGTGACAGTCGCCAGAGAGGTATTTGCGTCCGAGACCTGCTTGTTCGCCTTGTCATTGGCGCTCTGCCGGATCGCCGGAACGGTCAGGAACCATACGATCGCCGCCCCGAGCAGGAT
>CADCOU010000236.1 GCA_902803155.1 uncultured Lachnospiraceae bacterium
ACAGAGATATAGGAAACCCGTTCAAGTCGATGTAGGTTCAAAAATAAACAGAACTGTCGAGCACCCCAGGTAATGTTATCTTGTTAATACAAGTTCATTATGCCATCACCGGGCTGTGAAGTCAACTGAAAAAGTGAAGAGTACAGATTATACTCTGAGGTCAATGTCCAGATCTTTCTTCAGATTCTTCAGGATCTTGTGGACATATCCGTCAACCATCTCGGCGGTAAGTTCTTCTTCATCAGGCGTAAAAGTGACTGTGAATGCCATGGAACGCTTGTCAGCAGGAATCTGAAGGCCTTCGTATACATCAAACAGTCTGGCGTCCGTCACCTTTTTGCAGGAATTGCGGATCACTTCCTCGACCTGTGCGCAGGTGATGGTCCTGTCCATGACAAGTGCAAGATCCCTCTTCTCCAGCGGGAACTTCGGGATCGGCGTAAACCGCGGCGCCCTGCCGTAGTATTTCTCAAGCATGCTCAGATCAAGTTCCATGATAAAGGCTCTGGTCCTGAGATTCAGGTCCTTCATCTTCTCATATCGGAGAGTTCCGAGATAACCGATCTTCTCACCTTCGCAGAAAACATCTGCCGTCTGATACGGATGCAGGAACGGCTGCATACCTGTCTCATATGTAAATGACAGCTGCAGCTGCTTGGCGACGACATCCGCAATTCCCTTCATGGAATAGAAGTCTTCGACGTCACCCCAGATACCGACACACAGCGTACTCAGTTCTTCCGGATAGTCGCTCAGCGGCAGGCTCTTCGGAACAAAACGGTTTGCGATCTCGAAAAGTCTTCCGGAGATGATGTTGTTTTTCTGGTTGCGCTCGATCGCATGCAGCATGGAAGCGGCGAGCGTCGTGCGCATGATGGACAGATCCTCATTGATCGGATTGAGCAGTCGTACCGCGTTTCTCTGCGGCGCGTCTTTATCGTAACCGAGAAGATCCAGATCTGCCGGGCTGAAGAAGGAATAATGCACAGCCTCGTATAATCCTTCCGCACAGAGGCGTTTCTTCAGGCTCATCTCCTCTTTCTGCATCGCGGTAAGGCCGCCGGCCGTTACACTTGCAGTCGCAAGAAGCGTCGGCTGGATATGCTCATATCCGTACATGCGGATCACTTCTTCCGAGATATCGGGATAGTTTTCGATATCGGTACGGTATGCCGGGATCTGCAGCGTCAGTTCATCTCCATCGATAGACGGATCAAACTGAAGATTCTTCATAATGCGGAGAATATCTTCGTCCGGAACTGTGATGCCGAGCACTCCGTTGACCTTTTCAACCGAAACCTTCAGTTCATGTGGCTCCACGGAATTGCCGGTGTTGGTATCACAGTGGGTCTTTGATACCTTGCCGCAATCCAGTTCTTCGATCAGATGCAGCGCTCTCTCCATGGCCATGACAGTCGTATATTCGTCGATGCCTTTTTCAAACCGGGCACTCGCGTCGGTTCTCTTTCCAAGGGCACGGCTGGTATGGCGGATGTTGTCACGGGCAAACTTGGCAGACTCAAACAGGACTGCACTGGTCGTATCGCGGATCTCGGAATTCAGACCGCCCATGACTCCAGCCAGGGCGACCGGACCGACACCGTCGCAGATGCACAGGGTATTTTCATTCATCTTATATTCCTGCTCATCCAGCGTGACGATCACTTCGTCTTCATGAGCACGGCGTACTACGATCTTCCCTTCCCGGATAAAATCCTCGTCAAATGCGTGCATCGGCTGACCGAGTTCCACAAGTACATAGTTCGTGATATCCACGATGTTGGAGATGGCATTCATGCCGACCAGGGCAAGACGTCTCCGCATCCATCTGGGAGAAGGACTGATCTTTACATCATAGACATAGTGTCCGATATAGCGCGGGCACAGATCCGGCGCTTCAATCTCAACTGTGAATCCTTCTTTCTCTCTGTCAGTCGGATGGTAGTCAAGCGAGGGAGCATGCAGCTCTTTATCAAGCACAGCCGCTACCTCACGGGCGATCCCGAAGATGCTCTGGCAGTCCGGTCTGTTTGCGGTAATTGCAATATCAAAAAGCCAGTCATCGAGGCCGAGGATCGGTTTGACATCCGCTCCTACAGGGGCGTCGTCAGGAAGTTCCAGAAGGCCGTTGTATCCGGCGCCTTCGAACATATCCTCATTGACGCCGAGCTCTACTCCGGAACACAGCATTCCGAAGGATTCGTATCCCCTGAGTTTTCCTTTTTTGATGGTCATGACGCCTTCAACGGTCACATGATCCTTAGCGGTTGCGTATACGGTCGCTCCGACCAGTGCAAGCGGGAACTTCTTACCTGCAGCGACATTGTCGGCGCCGCAGCATACCTGGAACGTCCCGTGCTCTCCGGCATTAACGGTGGTAAGGTGCAGATGGGTATCCGGGATCGGCTCACAGGTTTCTACCAGACCGACCACGACACCGGATATATCCTCTCCGACCTGATGCAGCTCTTCTACCTCGAATCCGCAGGAAAAAAGCCTGTCCTGCAGTTCCTGGGGCGTTACGTCTATGTCTACATACTCTTTCAGCCAGCTGAGTGGTGCTATCATATTCTATCCTCCCGGGATATGCTTATCCCTGTATCATTTATCGTTAATCTGATCCAGAACCCTGAGATCCGATTCAAACAGCTGCTTGATATTGTTGATACCGTATTTCAGCATGGCGACACGCTCAATACCGATACCGAACGCGAGGCCGGAATAAACGTCCGGATCGATCCCGCAGTTCTCAAGTACCTTGCGGTTTACGATACCGGCTCCGAGGACCTCGATCCACCCGGTATGTTTGCAGAAGCTGCATCCGCTGCCGCCGCACTCAAAGCAGCTTACGTCGACCTCTACAGAAGGCTCCGTGAACGGGAAGAAAGAAGGACGGAGACGCGTGCGCGTTTCCTCGCCGAACAGCTTCTTTACAAATACGTCAAGCATTCCCTGCAGATCGCCCAGTGTGATGCCCTTGTCCACGACAAGGCCTTCCATCTGGGAGAACATGGGACTGTGCGTCGCATCGTCATCCGAACGGAACACCTTGCCCGGGCTTAAGATCTTGATCGGCGGCTTCTCATTTTCCATAACATGGATCTGTGCGGAGGAAGTCTGCGTGCGCAAGACAAAGTCCGGAGACAGATAGAAGGTATCCTGCATGTCTCTTGCCGGATGGTCCTTGGGCGTATTCAGGGCCGTGAAGTTGTAGTAATCGTTCTCGACTTCAGTTCCTTCATAGATATCAAATCCCATGCCGGAGAATACATCGATCAGCTGGTTTCTTACCTGCGTGACCGGGTGAAGATTGCCAACCTGCCGTTTTACGGAAGGCATGGTGACATCGAGCTTTTCATTCCCGTAACGGATCTCAAGTTCCTTCCGGCGCATATCCTCATCCAGTGAGTTGAAATACGATATCGCCCAGGTCTTGAGCTCATTGACATTCTTGCCGAATTCTGCCTTCTCTGCGGGATCGATGTCCTTCATAAACCGCATCAGCTGTCCGATCCGTCCGCTCTTGTCCAGGAAGTTCTTCCTCATTTCATAGACCATCTTTGAATCGGTCATGCCGGCAGACTCGCTGCGGATCGCATCCCGTACGGCGTTGATTCTTCCTCTGAGTTCATCCAGA
>CADCOU010000237.1 GCA_902803155.1 uncultured Lachnospiraceae bacterium
CCCGCACGGCAGGGGAAGACAGGGACAATCTGGATGCTCCCGGCTCATGGCAGCTGACTGCTGTGGAGATGGAGATGCTTCAGAAGGTCCGGGCTGCTTTTCCGAAGATGATCGTACTGCTTAATGTCGGGAACATCATCGACATGTCATTTGAGGAGCAGGTTCGTCCGGATGCAGTCCTGTATGTCTGGCAGGGCGGTATGGTCGGCGGCCTCGGAGTCGCAGACGTTCTGACAGGCAGAACGCCGCCTTCCGGCCATCTGACTGATACGATCGCAAAGAGTCTGAGTGATTATCCGTCTTCGAAGAATTTCGGAAGCGGTCTGGCGGATGTCTATGAAGAAGACATCTATGTCGGTTACCGCTATTTTGAATCTGTCGCGAAAAGCAGGGTACGGTATCCGTTCGGGTACGGTCTGACCTATACGACATTTGACATCAGCACGCGCAGGGTAGAAGCGGAAGAGCGTGAAGTCGGCAGCAGGCTGACGATCGATCTGGAGACGGAAGTTACCAATACCGGGCATACCGCAGGCAGGGAAGTCGTGCAGGTGTATGCGAGATGTCCGCAGGGTGAACTGGGTAAACCGGCGCGCGTACTGGTTGATTTCCAGAAGACAAAACTGCTTCAGCCTTCCGGGAAACAGACGCTGTCCTTCCGGATCCCGGTGCGGAGATTCTCTTCATACGACGACTCAGGCGCAACGGGAGATCCGTCCTGCTGGGTGCTGGAACCGGGACGCTATGACCTGTTTGTCGGAGAGAATGTCAGAGACGCAGTCTGTGTAACCGAAAAGAGCGGGGCATTTACGATCTCAGGAAACTGGCCGATCGAGCAGGAAGAGGAAGCCTGCGCACCGGTCACTGCGTTTCAGAGAATGGTGATGTGCTGCGGACCGGATGACGGTCCGGACATCGCGTCCTACATCGAAGGTCCCGATGCGGAAGACATCGCTGCGGCGGCTGCGCAGGAGCTTGCGTCAGAACTGGATCTCAGAGCAGCGACAGCGGAAAACCGTCTTCCTGGAAGCGGAAACACCGGAGAAATTGTTACAGAAAGCGGTGAAACAGATCCGCTCGCGGATCCTGCTCTCCGGATTGAGTATGAAGATGTCCCGATCCGTTCGATCGATAACGGAAAGAGGATATATGAGAATCTTCCGTTCGAGGTTCCCTATTCCGTGGCGGACTTCAGGCTGCAGGACGTGGCGGAAGGACGCTGTACGATGGAGGAATTTATCGCACAGCTGACGGATACACAGCTCTCGCAGATCGTGCGGGGCGAGGGGATGGGCAGTCCTCTGGTCACGCCCGGTACGGCTTCTGCTTTCGGAGGGGTCAGCGAAGAACTGCGCAGGCTGGGGATACCGGTGCTGTGCTGCAGCGACGGCCCGAGCGGGATGCGGCTTGACTGCGGGGATCATGCGTTTTCCCTTCCCTGCGGGACGCTGCTTGCGTGTACGTTTGATACGGAACTGAACCGGCAGCTGTTCTCATTCCTCGGTCTGGAGATGGTAAAGAACCGGGTGGACTGCCTGCTCGGTCCCGGCATCAATATCCACAGGCATCCTCTGAACGGACGCAATTTTGAATATTTTTCAGAGGACCCCTATCTGACCGGACGCATTGCATGCGCCCAGCTGGAGGGTCTCCGTGAGCATGGCGTGACCGGCGTGCTGAAGCATTTTGCCGCCAATAACCGTGAGAGCGGCCGGCACAGCCTGGACAGCATCGTTTCCGAGCGGGCGCTCAGGGAGATCTATCTCCGGGGCTTCGAGATCGCTGTCCGGGAAGGCAGGGCGAATGCGGTCATGACGACCTATGGATTCCTGAACGGAGTCCATACGGCTTCCCAGTATGATCTGACAACCACGATCCTGAGAGAAGAGTGGGGATTTGACGGTATCGTAATGACTGACTGGTGGGCAGGTTTCAGCCCGAAGGATGTGATCGATGCGACCCTGGACAACATGGATCCTGACGATGCGGCAATACCGCACCGTGTGGATGAAGCCGCACTGATGGATGATCTGATGGGCGGGCGTATCTATGATCTCAGCCCGATGATCCGTGCACAGGGAGATGTATATATGGTGGTTCCGGACGGTGAGAAGACCGGGATCACGCTCGATGAATGCGCTGATCTGGAAGACCGGAGAGTCAGCCCGAAGGCAGCCAAAGAGCGCGGTATTGCACAGGATCCGCGCTACAGAGGCACCACGCTGGATGCCCTGGAAGAGAACCGGCTGACACGTGCCGAAATGCAGCGCTGCGCCGCCAATATCTGCCGTTTTGCCATAAAGAGCGAAGCCATGGCGCGCCTGACGGGCAGAGGGACAGTTGTCGAGGTCGTGAATGCACCTGCAGGTGAGAAACTGGATGCCGTGGCAGAGGTAAGCTTCACGGATGTTCCGGAGGAAGGTCTGACAGTAGACCTGTCCGGACTGCCCTGCGAGAGGGGCGAGGATGACGTTTTCGGATTCTCGCTTGAGAGCGGAGCCTATTACACGTTTGCGTTTGAAGGTACATGCAGCGCAGGCAGACTGGCGCAGGTTCCGGTTTCCTTCTTTTTCA
This sequence comes from uncultured Lachnospiraceae bacterium, assembly GCA_902803155.1. GTDB lineage: Bacteria > Bacillota > Clostridia > Lachnospirales > Lachnospiraceae > Porcincola. The sequence goes on from CADCOU010000237.1 coordinate 2,575, forward strand.
CGGCGGTACCGCTTGCCACGATGGTCTGGAACGGCACGGAAGGGAAGACTGCGGTGAAGAAAGTCAGGTTCAAGGTAACGACGAGAAGCAATATCTTCCGCCTTCATTTCGGTCAGACCGGCGTAAAACTGAACAGCATGAGGATCACAAAAGACGGTCCCGGTGAAAGCCATCAGATCGGACTGATCGCGGATTGAGGGAATAAGATTGATGAAGGAACTCGCAGACAGGAGTGCCGGGGGACCGGTAACAGGCAGACAGGAAAGCTTCCGCAGGGGAGTCATTCTTGATGTGGACGGGACGCTCTGGGACGCAGTCAGAGAGATCGCGGACTCCCTGAATCTTTTCGGACAGAGCAGGGAGGAAGTGACGCGTCACATCACCTATGAAGTCATGAAGAGCTGTCTCGGAAAGACAATGAATGATATCGCGGATATCCTCTACGGCTATCTGCCGGCGGAAAAAAGGGTGGAACTGACGGAGGAAGCGTTCCGGCTGGAAGTCAGTTATCTGTGGGATCATCCCGGCACTGTTTTTCCGGGAGTGAAGGATACGCTGATCAGACTGGCGGAAGAAGGCTGGCACCTGTATATCGTCAGCAACTGCCAGCAAGGCTACATCGAGGATTTCATACATGCTTCCGGGACAGAGAGTCTGATTGAAGATCATATCTGTTACGGGGATACGCTGCAGGAGAAGGATTACAGTATCAGACTGTGTGCTGAGCGAAACCGCCTGGACTATGCAGTTTATGTCGGAGATACGGAAGGAGATAAGAATGCGTCCCTGAAAGCCGGGACGGATTTCATTTTCGCGAGGTATGGTTTCGGCGAGCTGGAAGATATGGAAGGGGTAAAGGGCACGATCGATTCCTTTACCGAGCTTCCGGAAGTGCTTGCTGGAATCATACAGTCCTCACTGCAGTCCATGTAACTGCATGGAAGGCGAAACCGTTCAGCGCCGTCTGAAATAGAACGAAGACGCAGCTGTGTTCAGAGGAAGGTACGATATGTTTCTTGCGCAGAACTGGAAAGACTATGAGGTGATCGATACCTCAGGCGGGGAAAAGCTGGAACGCTGGGGAGACTATATCCTCCTTCGTCCGGACCCGCAGGTGATCTGGAATACTCCCAGGAAAGATCCGAGGTGGCGGAAGATCAACGCGCATTATCACAGATCCGGCTCAGGAGGAGGAGACTGGGAATTCATCGATCTTCCGAAGCAGTGGACGATCGGATATGACCTGAGAGGGAAGAAACTCACATTTCATCTGAAGCCGTTTTCCTTCAAGCATACCGGACTGTTTCCGGAACAGGCGGCGAACTGGGAATGGTTTTCCGAAAAGATCACGGATGCGGTGAACGCCGGCAGGCAGATCAAAGTACTGAACCTGTTTGCCTATACCGGAGGGGCTACTCTCGCGGCGGCATCGGCAGGTGCTTCCGTGACTCATGTAGACGCGTCTAAGGGAATGGTAAACTGGGCAAAGGAAAATGCCGCTTCTTCGGGACTTTCCGATAAACCCGTCCGGTGGCTGGTGGATGACTGCAAAAAGTTTGTGGAGCGGGAGATCCGGAGGGGCAATCATTACGATGCCATTATCATGGATCCTCCTTCTTACGGCAGGGGCCCGAAAGGGGAACTCTGGAAGATGGAAGACA
>CADCOU010000238.1 GCA_902803155.1 uncultured Lachnospiraceae bacterium
ACACACCCGATCAGTTCACGTATGTCTGCAATGTTATTTTCTATCAGATACTGCTCTATTCCGTCAATGACCCTGAGGACAGTTGTCTGGTCGTGGAAATTTGCCGTACCGACCGAAACCGCCGAAGCGCCTGCCATGATCAGCTCCAGGGCATCTTCCGCTGTCCGGACTCCTCCCATTCCGATGATCGGGATCTTTACTGCCTGTGCGCACTGCCATACCATGCGCACCGCGACCGGATGGATCGCCGGACCGCTGAGCCCGCCCGTCCGGTTTGCCAGTGCAAATGTCCTGCGGCGGATATCTATCTTCATGCCGGTCAGCGTATTGATCATGGACAGTCCGTCCGCACCGCCCGCCTCGGCCGCTCTCGCGATCTCAGCGATATCGGTCACATTCGGGCTGAGCTTCATGATGACCGGCTTTCGGGCGACCTTCTTTACCGCAGCCGTGATCTCTTCAACTCCCCTCGGACTGGTTCCGAAGGCTATCCCTCCCTCCCTGACATTCGGGCAGGATATATTGATCTCCAGAAGGTCCGGACGCTTTTCTGCAGAAAGTTTTTCCGTGCAGTCTGTATATTCCTCTGTGCTGTGACCGCATACATTCACGATCACCTTTGTGTCAAACTGTTCCAGGAATTTCAGGTCACGCTTCGCAAATGTCTCAAAGCCCGGATTCTGCAGTCCTATCGCATTAAGCATGCCGGACGGTGTCTCGCAGATCCGCGGAACGGGATTGCCCGGCCACGGCACGGAGGCGACCCCCTTCGTGACTACTGCCCCGAGACGGCTTAAGTCCAGAAATTCAGAGAATTCCTCCCCGGATCCGAACGTTCCGGAGGCGACCATGACTGGATTCTTCAGCGTAACTCCGCACAGGTCCGTACTTAACTTCGGTGTCATGTATAATTCCCCTTCTGCTGTCTCCTTACGGTATTACAGATCAATGTCCGTCGACCGGAATACCGGTCCCTCGGTACATACCCTCTTGTTATTCACCTGCGAATGCCCGTCCTTTTCCGTTGACCGGCACACACAACTCAGGCATGCGCCGATCCCGCAGGCCATCTTCTCTTCCAGTGACAGCCAGCACTCGATCCCTTCCTCTTCCGCGTACTGCTTCAGAGCGCGCAGCATCGGCGTAGGACCGCATGCATAGATCACATCCGCTCTCAGGCCGCCATCGCGGATTGCGTCCAGAACATTTCCTTTTGTCCCTGCACTTCCGTCCTCTGTTGCAATCTGGCATCTGCAGGAGAAATCACCCTCGAGGAACCGTTCATCCCGGTAGCCCAGAACCGCCGTCACCTCAGCCGCCCTTCCGGAATCTTCCAGCGCATGCTCGAGCTGGATCATCGGAGGGATCCCGATGCCGCCGCCGATCAGAAACACCCTTCTGTCTTCGGCGCGCTCCAGGGGAAAACCGTTCCCGAGCGGACCGACGATATCAACTGTATCCCCGCTCTTCAGCCCGGAGAACTCCGCTGTCCCCGCGCCTGCGATACGGAACACGAGCCTCAGGCTCCCGCTGTCCTCATCCGCCTCGCAGATCGAGATCGGTCTTGGAAGAAGACGGCTGTTATCGCGGCAGTATACCGACACAAACTGGCCGGGAACCGATTCCTTTGCGATCTGCCGTGTCTGCAGCCGGAGGCTGTATATGTCTTTTCCGATCTGTTCGTTGTTTAATACGATGGCTTTTTCTCTGTATTTCATATGGTTCACAGCCTTTTCAGCGCCTGTGCGATATCCTTCTTCATGTCTTTCACTGCAGCCCTTGCCGCATCCGCGAAACCGTCCGGTCCGTATTTCTCCGCATACGGCTCCTTCGTATATGCCGCAATGATACCGCGCGAGGAATTGACCACTGCGCCGAGGCCGTCCTTGTTGAAGAACGGCACCAGGTCATCTCCTTTGCCGCCCTGAGCACCGTAACCCGGAACCAGGATGAAACTCTTCGGCATGATCCTGCGAAGCTTTTTTCCCATCTCCGGATAAGTCGCTCCGACGACCGCGCCGATCTCACTGTATCCGGATTCACCGATCAGCCTGGGTTCCGAGGCCCACTCGGCAACCTTTTCCCCGACGATCTCATACAGCGGCCGGACCGTATACTGCTTCAGGAGTTCCGGATCGGCATCTTTTACCAGTTTATGCAGGGTCATCTCCTTCTTCCCTGTAACCAGGAGGGAAGACGCACCGTCTGCTTCCGCGTCTTCCGACGGAACCAGTACCAGGCGGTCCTGGAACTCTCCGCTGGACGGATTGGACGTCTTGACCAGCACAAAGATACCCTTGTCCTGCGCGTCGCACTCCTTCAGGAACGGCTTCACGCCGTCTGATCCGAGATACGGGTTTACGGTGCAGAAATCTTCGTCAAACGCCGCGTACTCCCTGTCGCCCGCCATCACTCTTCCAAGATGCGCTGCCGCATAAGCCGCCGAAGTGGAGCCGATGTCACCCCTCTTTACATCACCGATCACGATCAGGCCCTTAGCCTTACAGTATTCCACAGTCTTTTTAAATGCCTCCAGACCGGGGATCCCGAACTGTTCGTACATCGCGATCTGCGGCTTCACGGAAGGGATCAGATCACAGGTCGCATCCACGATCGCCTTGTTAAACTCCCAGATCGCTTCGGCCGCGCCTTCCAGCGTCTCTCCGAACTCCTCGAATGCGCGCGCCTTGACAGTATCCGGAATAAAGCTCATCTGCGGATCCAGCCCGACGCAGATGGGTGCTTTGGTTTTCTGAATCGCCTGTACCAGCTGATCAATCATTGTAGAACCCTCCGTCCTTGTATACGACCTCGCCCTCACAGATCGTACATTTCACCCTTCCTCTGACCTTCCATCCGTCAAACGGGGTATTTTTCCCCTTTGAAACGAACTTTTTACGGTCTATTACCCATTCTTCCGCCGGATCGATGATTGCGATATCCGCCGGATTGCCGACAGCAACCTTTCCGTCTCCGTACTCTTCCATCAGGTTGAATGCCTTTGCCGGATTGCTGCTCATACGCCGTATCAGTTCGAGCGGACTCAGGATTCCCGGCTCCACAAGCCTTGTTATGGCAAGGGGAACCGCTGTCTCAAGTCCGCTTATCCCGAACGCTGCCGTCTTCATCGACCCGAACTTTTCATTTGCCGCATGCGGCGCATGATCGGTCGCGATGCAGTCGATCGTTCCATCCTTAAGCCCCTCTATCAGCGCATCCCTGTCAGCTGCGCTGCGCAGAGGCGGATTCATTTTATACTGTGGGTTGTCCGTCCTGATGTCATCGCTTGTCATGGTGAAATGATGCGGGCAGACTTCTGCAGTCACATGCACCCCCTGCGCCTTTGCCGTCCGGATCATCTCCACTGCTCCGGCTGTGGATACATGACAAAGATGAAGATGCCCGCCGGTCTCTGCCGCCAGCACCAGGTCCCGGGCGGTAATAACATCCTCTGCCGCATTCGGTATCCCGGGCAGTTTCAGGCGTATCGCATTTGCATCTTCATTGACTACGCCGCCGTTTACCAGGTTCCGGTCTTCGCAGTGCGCGCAGATCGGAATGCCGAGGTGCGCTGCGAGTTTAAACGCTTCCATCGCGATACGTGCGTCCATGACACTCTTCCCATCCTCGGAGATCGCAGGCGCGCCGGCGTCGACCAGCCCTGTGATATCTGCAAGCTGTTCTCCTTTCTGACCGTATGTGATCGCGCCGATCTGCATGACATGGATCGGTGAAAGAGCGGCGGCCTTAAAGCGGACATAGTTCAGTTTGTCCGGAGTATCGATGACAGGCTTTGTATTCGGCATCGCACAGATCGTTGTGAAACCTCCGTGCGCGCCGGCCTCTGCTCCGGTCCCGATATCTTCCTTATAAGTCAGTCCGGGGTCGCGCAGATGAACATGCAGATCCACCAGTCCGGGAGTAACCCAGCAGCCGGACGCATCAATGATTCTCGATTCATCAGAAATGACGTCATCGTCAGCTCCGACCGCCCTGCCGTTTTCTCTCTTCTTCGGGGCCGGCAGCTTCAGATCAGCACCAATCATCGTGACCACTCCGTCTTCGATCAGGACGTCCGTTACTTTATCCGTTCCGGACTCCGGATCCAGGAGCCGTCCGTTCTTTATGAGTATCTGCATCTGTTCGTCACCTCTTTTCTATTCCGCCCATTCCCTGTCACACGGTTCCGCATGACTGCAGATAAATCTGCGTCCAGCGCCTCTGTGTCTCCTTGAACACTCTGAACTGTTGTATCACATCTCTGGCACCGGGGTCGGGCGGTTGGTGTCCCACGCAATGCTTACATCATACAGATCCGATATGAGATCCGGACTGTAATACATTCGGTAGCCGTCCAGATTCCTCCGGCCCTGCCTGAGGAAATTGGGTCCGACCTGCACCCAGGCCTTCACGCTGGAGTCGACATTGCAGAAGATGTTGAACCCCATTGATTTATAATGAGCAAAGTATTCGTTGTCTGCAGAATACGGCTGCCAGTCGCCGATATCTGCACCGAACGCGAAGATCAGCACGTCCGTCTCTCCTACGACCGGCATCACCCAGTCGTGCCAGCGCTGTGAATCCCTCTGGACCATCTCGATCGAATTCTGTCTTGGATTGATATGTCCCCAGGTGTGGGATGCGAACTCCCAGCCTTCTGCTTTCATGGCGTCCGCGACTGCTGTGGCCTCAGATACTTCCTGATCAAAATCAAAATCCGGATGTTCTGCAAAAAAGTCTCTCTGGTATTCTGTCAGGCGGTCTTCCTGCCTTGTCTTATACACTTCATCTGTCCGGTATCCCAGTACGCCTTCGTACCCTGTGAGCGCCAGTATTCCTTTATGCCCGTGATAGGCGAAGTCCGGATGCTGCTCCACAAACGTATCGATGATCGGAACCACATCATAATCACCGACCGATACCGATCCGTCATCTTCGATATATGTATTCTTGATTTTTCCGTCATCCGTAACGATCAGCTTCCGGGCAAATCCATCCCCGTCCATATAGTGATAGTAACTGCAGTCATCCTGACTCAGTACGAACGGGATCTTACCTGCCGGAAGGCGGATCTCCTTCTGGGTCACAGAACCGTCGTCACCGACCGACACCATATCGTGCAGGCTTACCATGACATAACCGCGGTTATACATCTGTGAAAGGATCGAATTGAACTCCGATACCGTCGTCATGACCTGGTTGTAACCGGGTTCGTCCTCATCCCCGTCAAACGCCTTTGCGTCATCCCAGATCAGGGTATGGAAGAACACATGCGTGATCTGGTCAATCGGATATGCACTGCATCCCGCCTTTGTAGACTCATAGGAGGAAACCAGATTCTTGAAGCGCTCATTCCTGTCATATCCCGGCTGATTCCGGAGCAGTGCGATCGCTCCGTCATAATCATACTGAAGGGCAAGGCGATTCGCCTGTGACTCCAGTGAAACCTCCTGATCCTCAGAGATCAGCGGCACAACGCCGCTGCCCGGAGCACCCTGCTCAGCCTCTGCTTCCCGGGCTTTTCGCGCGGCTTCTGCAGCTGCCCGCTCTGCCGCTTCCTGTGCTTCTTTCTCGGCCTGTGCCTGTGCCCATGGATTCTGATAATCCCGGAAACGGATCTCATAGATCAGCAGCGCCGCCAGCGCAATAATGATAAGCATCAGCAGAGCTATCAGACATTTCAGGAGCAGGCTTCCGCGTCTCCGCCTGTATTCTCTGTCTGAATATGAATAGTCCCCCCTCATTGGATCTGTCCCCCTATATTCGGAAATGTCTGCATCCCGAGCCCGAACAGCGGCCGGACGGAAACGGGCAGACACCTGACTCCCCCCTTAAGTTGAGTATAAGTTTACCATATTTCCCTATCTCAATACAGTTAAAAATTCCTCGGCAGAAAACGGGTTATGCGCGATATGCAAAACAGCGGATCTTCAGTTGCAGCGAAACGCTGCGGATGTTATCATGATGCGGAAAGAAGGTAAAGCCTATGCCGGAGCAGTTAAAAACGTTATATAAACTCATGACGCTGTACACCCTGAGCCGGGTGGACTTTGCCCTGACCAACGCTCAGATCGCCAATGTCTTTCTGGATCTCGGATATACGAATTACTTCAATGTCCAGTATACGCTCGGCGACCTGGTCAGTTCGAACCTGGTACATGAAGAGATATTTCCGGGTTATCGCTATTACCAGCTGACAGCGGAAGGGCGGGAGAGCATGGACGCACTGAAAAACAGTCTGTCCTCTTCCATCCGGAGCGATATAGACGATTATCTCCGGGCAAATAAACTGGAATTCCGCGAAGCTCTCGCGACTCGTTCGGAGTACTACCGCACTACAGAAGGCGATTACGCCGTACGCTGCCGTGTCATGGAGCACGCCGCCGCCCTGATCGATCTGACCCTCACCGTCCCGAATGAGACACAGGCAAAGATCGTTTCAAAAGAATGGAAAGAAAAGAGTCAGGATGTCTACGCATATATCATGCGCACCCTGACCCAGCCGGAAACCATTGATAAAATGATGGAATCGGAATGATCATTCCCATTGTCAGCTCAGAAACACAAAGAAAAGAGGCTTCCCGTCAGGCGAAGCCTCTTTCTAACATCCGGCAGACACTTTTACATATCTGCCGGCATCAGCTGCAAATCAGATTATGAGAAATAGTGCGCTCCGAGCTTGTAACTGCCGCTGTGGGTATTGAAGTACAGTGGGGTTCCCGGAACCGGAGATGCTCCGTTGAGCGCGTCGGATGCTGCCGCGTAGCAGGTGGAGTTGACACCTGCGTTCAGCGCTGCCTGCAGCGTTCCGGAACTGGACGGCGTAAACTGTCCGGGAGCATTCAGTACTTCCGCGATTGTATTCGGGAAGCTTCCGCTCTTCACACGGTTCATGACAACCTGTCCGACTGCTACCATTCCGTCATACGGCTGGTTGCCCGCCTCACACCAGATGATTGCCGCGAGAAGATCCAGATCACTCGCTCCTCCGTAGAGGCCGGAGGTATTTGAACTTGCAGCTGCAACCGCGTCCGAAGCTGTATCATCTTCCGTGTCGTCCGCTGCATCCACGTCTACATATTCGTCGCTGCTTCCATCATCATAGGATTCATCGTCTTCCGCAGAGAAGAGATCTTCTTCCTCTTCCTCTGCCGTGTCTTCATCCGCATAAGATGAGGTATCTGCCGTCGAAGCAGATGTGTCCGCCGAAGATGTTTCAGAAACAGCTGTTCCGTTGCACGCCGCGAGGTAAGCTTTCCAGGCGGCTGTTGCCGCAGCTGCTTTCTGCTCTGCATCTTCCGCAGAGGTGCAGTTCATGGCTGCGTTCTGTGCGGCCATATATGCCTCATAGAGTGCCTGTATCGTCGGATCGTCCGATACGATCGGGACCTTCGTGTAATCCTCTTCCGGTGCTTCCGTATACGTTTCTTCTGAATATCCGTCGTACGCATCCTGGGAAACATACTCTTCACAGGCTGTTTCCTCATACACATCCTCTTCCGGAGCAGAAGATCTCTCTGCTGTCGGAAGCTCTTCCGCCGTCATGGTGACGACTACATCTTCATCATCTTCTCCGTCCGCCGGCACTGCCGTATCAACCAGAAGCACACGGGTCACGTCTTCTTCTGAAACGTATCCGGCTGAGTCTTTGCCCTGCTGAACAGCGATCCAGTGCCCGTTGTCCTGCACCATACCGAGCACGTCTCCGTCATTCACTGTACCTGCAACCGCAGAGCCTCCGTCATTGAGAGAGAAAACACTGACATCATTCCAGTTCGCAACTACGCCCTGCACTCCGTAATGAGCGGCGAGGCCGCGCGCGTCCTCTCCAAATGAAAGGAATTCATTCTTTACATATCCGGTTACTTTCCCGGATTCGATCAGCGTCCAGGTTTCCCCCTTGTCGACCACTTTTGCTGCAGCGCCCCTGTAAAGATAGCCTGCCGCTTTGCTGTCCGCATTTGCTTCTGTACGGATGACAGCTCCGGTTTCGACCGTATCGTCATTCGTCATAGCGATGCTTGCCCAGTCCTCATCGGTCCAGTTTACCTCATCGATTCCAAAAGTATTATTCGCCGCGAAAGCAGATGCAGCCATAAGAATTCCTGTCATTACAGCTGCCGTTGCCATCGATATTGCCTTTTTTGTACTGATCATATATATCACGCCTTTCGTTTAGAACAATTATGTTAACAATGTTAAATAATTTTTTAATTTATTACATAATTGTTAAGAATTAATTGCATAATACATCATACCCGGGGCTGTGTCAAGCCCCGGGCAATGTGATGCAGCTGCATTTACATGCAGATTATACTATTTCCGCTGAGCCCTCTGCCGCTTTGCCTCATACAGCATAACGGACGCAGCCACGGCGGCGTTCAGTGATTCTACTTTGCCTGACATGGGAATACGGACTGCCTGGTCTGCAAGGGAAACCGCTTCCTCCGTAAGCCCCCTGCTCTCATTGCCGATCAGAAATGCACACGGTCCCGCGTATGATTCTGCATACATGTCCGTGCTGCCATTGAGATGAGCGGCGTATAGCTTTACGCCGACTTTCTTCAGATATAAAAGATCTTCGTAAAAATGATGGCTGCATACAAAAGGAACCCGGAAGACGGAACCCATTGTAGAGCGGGTGACTTTCGGACTGTAAATATCTGCACAGCCGTCCGACAGCAGGATCCCCGTCGCGCCTGCCGCCTCCGCGGTGCGGAGCACCGTTCCCAGATTGCCCGGATCCTGGAGATTTTCCAGTGTAATAATAAGCGGGCTTTTCCCTGTCTGCGGCGAGGTATGATTCCCCAGCAGATCCGCTGTCTGATATTGCAGCTGCTTCACCACTGCCAGGATGCCCTGCGGCGATCTGGTATCCGAAACATACTGAAATACCGGATCCGACACGATATCGAAACGCACTCCTGCCGGAAGCGTTTCCGCCAGAATCTTTCTGCCTTCCGCACTTTTCCGAAAACTCTCCGCCACGTATGTTTCCTGCAGCAGGGCAGCCGGGATCTCACGGAACATCTTGGGTCCTTCCACCAGAAAGACACCTCTTTCCGCCCTGTCCTTCGCGTTCTTTTTTAATCTCACCAGTTCCCGGATCCTTCCGTTTCCTGTACTTGTGATCATAGCGCTCCTCTTTTCAGCATGCGGTGATAAAAAGCGGCGGTGCTGCTCCCACAGGCACCGCCGCCGGTATTCCATGTCATCTTCCGGCAGGCAAACCTGCCGCATCTGCAGAGGTTTTGACCTTACATCATCAGATCGTCAGTGCCTTCGCCACCCGCAGCATATAATCCGGCAGATGCTTCTGCATCTTCAGCGCCTCTTCAATATCAAAATCGACCCAGTCGCCATTGCGATAGCCGACGACACGATTACTCCTGCCTTCTGCCAGGAGGTCAACCGCCATGGCTCCCATCATGGAAGCGTAGACTCTGTCCTTACAGGTCGGGCTCCCGCCGCGCTGCATGTGACCCAGGATGGTCGCCCTTGTCTCTACGCCGGTCGCAGCCTCTATACGGCGTGCCATGGACGCGGAATGGCCGATGCCTTCGGCATTGATTATGATATGATGTTTCTTGCCGCGCCTTCTGCACTCGATGATATTGTTGATCAGGGTCTGCTCATCATAGTCGTAGGTCTCCGGAAGAAGAATATCTTCCGCACCGTTTGCAATGCCGCACCAGAGTGCAATATAGCCTGCATGGCGCCCCATTACTTCTATGATCGAACAGCGTTCATGGGAGGTGGAGGTGTCCCGCACTTTGTCTATCGCTTCCATGGCGGTATTGACAGCCGTATCGAATCCGATCGTATACTCCGTACAGGCGATGTCCAGATCGATCGTCCCCGGAACACCGATTGTATTGATCCCGAGCTCTGCAAGCTTACCGGCTCCTGCAAATGAACCGTCGCCGCCTATGACAACCAGTCCGTCGATCCCGTGTTCGCGGCAGACTTCGGCGCCGCGCTGCTGCCCTTCCAAAGTCCTGAACTCCGGGCACCTTGCGGTATACAGGAAGGTGCCTCCCTGAGCGACCGTATCCGAAACGGCACGGGCGTCCAGATCTGTGATCTCCGCATTCAGAAGACCTTTATAACCCTGATAGATACCCTTAACCTTGATTCCCTGGCTGATCGCACGTCGGACAACTGCTCGGATTGCTGCATTCATTCCCGGTGCGTCTCCGCCGCTGGTCAGCACACCTATGGTACCGATCTTAGATGCCATATTCTTATTCCTCCGTATCGTATGACCTTCCCCGGGTCCGGTTATCAGTTCCGTATAAAGAATGCTCCGAATACTGTCTGTCAGTTTCTCTCTTCCAGTTTCCGGTAGGCCCTGTGGTGACCCACATACTTATATGCAGGACGTATCAGCTTGCCTTCATTGACCAGTTCTTCCATCCTGTGGGCACTCCATCCTGATACTCTTGCGATCGCGAAGATCGGGGTATACAGCTGTACCGGTATACCCAGCATGGAGTATACAAATCCGGAATAGAAGTCCACGTTGCAGCAGATAGGCTTGGAGAGCTGTTTGCGCTCGGACAGCAGTTTCGAGGAGATCCGTTCCACTGACTCATAAAGGCCGAACTCTTCCTCAAGACCTTTTGCCTCAGACAGTTTTCTGGCAGCCTCTTTCAGTATGACCGCCCTCGGATCACTCAGCGTATAGATCGCGTGACCCATTCCATATATCAGGCCGGACTGGTCAAACGCTTCCTTGCGTATGATCTTCTCCAGATAATCCTGGATCGCGGCCTCATCCTGCCAGTTGCTTATATGTGCCTTGATGTCGGAGAACATATTCTCGACTTTCAGGTTCGCGCCGCCGTGCCTCGGGCCCTTGAGCGACGCAAGCGACGCGGCGATGGCAGAGTAAGTATCTGTTCCGGTCGAAGACACGACGTGGTTGGTAAAAGTGGAATTGTTACCTCCGCCGTGCTCTGCATGGATCACCAGACACTCATCAAGAACCCTCGCTTCCAGATCCGTATAGGCACCATCGTCACGAAGCATGCGGAGGATATTCTCTGCTGTTGACAATTCCTCACTGGGATAACGGATGATCAGCGACCTCTCATTGTTATAATGCTGATACGCATGATAATTATATACGGCGATCAGAGGCATGACTCCGATCAGAAGAAGGCTCTGTCTGAGCACATTATTGATGGAAGTATCATCAGGTGCCTTATCGTAGGAATACAGAGTCAGAACCGAACGCTGCATGCCGTTCATGATATTTGCGCTGGGAGCCTTCAGGATAACATCCCGCACAAATTTGGAGGGGAGTTCCCTGTATTGTGACAGCAGGTGTATAAACTCCCGAAGTTCATTTTTATTCGGAAGTTCTCCGAATAAAAGCAGGTAGGTCGCTTCCTCAAAATTGAATTTTTTATTTCGATTTCCATCGATAAGTTCCCCGACCTTATATCCCTGGAAATATAATTCTCCTTCGATAGGTTCTGATTTTCCGTCAATCTCCCTGCGCCCGTTAACATCCGAGATCTCGGTCAGGCCGGTCAGCACGCCGCGTCCGTTGGATTCACGAAGACCCCTTTTTACATCAAATTTCTGATACAGGCCCAGATCCATCTTATTGGCATTGAGCGCTGCGTCCGTCAGCACCTCCAGGCGCTCGTCGCGTATCAGTTTTTCCTGTTCATTCAGCATGAATCTGCCTCCAATCCACACACTATTCCGATATGAAATAAGATTATAACAGGACAGGCGGCATGTCAAATACATCACTCAGGCGTATGCCCTTCCTTCCGATTCCCGTCAGAGCATGCCGCGGGGGAGAGCATGGCGATTCACCTCTGCTCTCCCCCCGGGTATAGACCGGATATTCTCTTTCCATCTGCAGCTTCCCCTCTTTGCTGCATCTAACGCTGCACCCGATACTCATTGCAGGTCATCCGGTTTCCGTTCAGTCTGCGCCCAG
>CADCOU010000239.1 GCA_902803155.1 uncultured Lachnospiraceae bacterium
TCCCATGGCGTCGGATCTGTATGGATCAACCAGATGCGAGATATCTGCGATGAACCTTCCATCCGCGCCCTTCTGACAGATATAGGTCTTCCGGAAGATCATGTGATCTACGGGATGGCGGCTCTCGGCTATCCTGCGGAAGAAGGACATGAGTTTAAGGAAATCGGTGAAGTGGCATACATAGAATGATCGCCCGGCGGTCCGGAGCATTCAGGAACGCTATCTGCCTTCCTGCTATGCTGCCCGCCTGTTGGCGGCACGCGGTCAGTTCAATATATCCCTGCGCTGCGGCTTAACGGTATGCAGCGCAGTTTTTTTATAATTCCCCTTGACAAGGTGATTCAAAAGTGATATCAATATGATATCAAATCAAATGAATCATTTTTTTGGCGTGTGCCAGAAGGAGGAAAACCATGGAAGAGAAGATCTTGTCAACCAGGAAAAACGGCATGGCGGTGCTGCTCGGCTGCATCGCACTTGAGATCCTTTCTCTGCTCGGTCTCCTGTTCGGGATCGGCTCCGGAAAGGCTCTGCTGATAGTAGTTTCACTCATCATCCTCTGCACGGCGTGGATCCCGCTCATCGGCCTGCGCGTGCTCAAGCCGGAGGAAGCGTTGGTCCTCACGCTGTTCGGCAACTATACCGGTACCCTGAAGGGCCCGGGATTCTACGCAGTCAATCCGTTTTCGGTCAGCGTGAACCCTGCAAAGAAGACAAAGCTCGGGCAGAGCGGCGACGTGGACGGCGGCGCCAAGGGCGGTTCCCTGGTGAACCTGATCCAGAAGTCGACGACTGAGACTCCGATAATCAGCAATGTGATCTCCCTGAAGATCATGACGCTGAATAACAGCAGGCAGAAGGTCAACGATGTACTCGGCAATCCGGTGGAGATCGGTGTTGCGGTCATGTGGCGCGTCGTGGATACGGCAAAAGCGGTCTTCACCGTAGATAACTACAAAGAATATCTGTCGCTTCAGTGCGACACGGCAGTCCGGAATATCGTGAAGATCTATCCGTATGATATGTCTCCGAACGTAGACACGACGGGAGACGGGCTGGCTGACGACGGTTCACTCCGCGGCTCGACCGAGATCGTGGCGAACCGTATCCGGGAAGAGATCCAGAATAAGGTTTCCGTAGCAGGACTCGAGATTCTGGACGCCAGGATCACCTATCTGGCCTACGCGCCTGAGATCGCAGCAGTCATGCTGCAGAGGCAGCAGGCATCCGCGATCATTGACGCAAGGAAGATGATCGTGGACGGTGCGGTCGGCATGGTGCAGATGGCCCTGGATAAACTCAGTGCAGAAGAGATCGTCGAACTCGACGACGAGCGCAAGGCGGCTATGGTCTCCAATCTGCTGGTAGTGCTCTGTGGAAACCATGACGCACAGCCCGTTGTCAACTCCGGTTCACTGTACTGATCCTGCGTGAGAGCATACGGCTTGCAGACTGGATCCTGAGATACATGTGAACAGACAGGTGGTGAGCTATGGCTGCGAAGAAACAGGTTCCGCTCCGGCTGAACGAGAAGCTCTATGACGCACTGGCGGCGTGGGCAGAGGACGATTTCCGGTCGGTAAACGGCCAGATCGAGTATCTGCTGACAGAGTGTGTGCGGCAGCGGAAGAAAAACGGTAAATATGTGTCGGAGCATCTGGACGAACCTCCGGAGCTCGATATCTCATAAGATACAATTCCGTCGGGATGTCTCCCGCCTCTGAAGGCGGAAGGCAGCCGGACTTGAAGACAGCAGGAAGCTGTGCGGCAAAAGCGCTGCGCAGCTTCCTTTTTTGAAGGATTATTTGAATTAATAATAAAACATGCATATTCTTTAATAAAACTAATTTGAACAAGTTGTGATCTCACAGTAAAATATAGTTTCAGGAGGGTGTGCAATGGACAGTGAGAAGATTACTTTCTGCAAGGGAGGAGGCTGCACGGCCAAGCTCGGTCCGGCAGCGCTCAGCAGGGTGCTTTCCCTGCTCCCGAAGGGAGAGAAGGATCCGGATCTTCTGGTCGGGTTTTCCAGCAGGGATGACGCGGCAGTGTACCGTCTGACGGATGAGATCGCTTTTGTACAGACACTGGACTTCTTCCCGCCGATGGTGAAGGATCCCTATACATTCGGGCAGATCGCGGCGACCAATGCGCTCAGCGACATCTACGCGATGGGCGGCAAAGTGAAGACTGCGCTGAATATCGTCTGCTTCCCTGAGAAATGGGATCTCAATATACTCGGGGAGATCCTCAGGGGCGGGGCAGAGAAAGTGATCGAGGCAGGCGGAAGCCTCGCGGGCGGTCATTCGATCGCGGATTCGGATGTCAAGTACGGACTGTCGGTGACCGGCATTGTTCATCCGGATCATATCTGGGCGAACAATACCGGCCGGCCGGGTGACGCACTGATCCTGACCAAGGCGCTCGGCGTGGGGATCATCTGCACGGCCGACCGCGTGAACGAGGCGCCGGAGGAGGCGATGGAAGCAGCTGTGAGGTCAATGACCACGCTGAACAGATACGCCGCGGAGGTCCTGTCGGGCTATGACATCCATGCATGCACGGATGTGACCGGATACAGCTTCCTGGGCCATCTCCATGAGATGATGGACGGAAGACTGTCCTGCCGCGTATATGCAGACCGTGTCCCTGTACTGCCCGGAGCGCTTGCATGTGCCGACGAATTCCTGCTGACTGCCGCGGGACAGCGGAACCGCAATCATACCGGACCGTTTGTCCGGTTTGAGAACATACCGTTCGCCATGGAAGAGGTGCTCTTTGACCCGCAGACTTCAGGGGGCCTGCTTGCCGCGGTGAATGCGGAAACGGCGCCGCAGGCGGCAGAGGAACTCCGCGCACTGGGCCTGCCGGCTCAGATCGTCGGAGAGATCACGGAGAAAACAGATACGGAGATCACAGTCATTTAGCAGCAAAGAGAAAGCAAAGTGAAATAGATAGAAACGGGGGAATCGAACATGAAGAAAACAGTAGATGCGATCGGTGATGCCTGCCCGATCCCGGTGGTGAAAACGAAGAACGCGATCAAAGAACTGAACGGCCCGGGATCTGTGGAGACCCTGGTGGACAATGAGATCGCTGTCCAGAACCTGACCAAGATGGCGAACCAGAAAGGATATGCTGTCCGCTCCGAGAAGATCGCAGAGGATCAGTTCCGCGTCACCATGGAGATCGGTGAAGGCGCTCAGGACGCGGCGGATGATATCCCGGAGGAGTGCCTGGTTGTGCAGGATCCCAGAAAAAAGAATGTCGTGGTCGCGGTAACCTCGGCAACGATGGGAACCGGTAACGATGAGCTCGGCGCGGTTCTGATGAAGGGCTTCCTGTTTGCGCTGACGCAGCAGGACATCCTCCCGAAGACGATCCTGTTCTACAACGGCGGCGCGACAGTCACAACAGAGGGGTCTGCCTCAATCGATGACCTGAAGAGCCTGGAGGCCCAGGGCGTCGAGATCCTGACCTGCGGGACCTGCCTGAACTATTACAAGCTGTCGGATAAGCTTCAGGTTGGCGGCGTCACTAATATGTATGAGATCACGGAGAGACTGACCAAAGCGGATCTGGTGGTGCGCCCGTGAGAGAGAGCAGAGAATTCCTGGTGATCACATTTTCAGAGACCTCCGATGCGATGGCAGCTGAGAAGCTGTTTCAGGAGATGCAGGTCCCGGGGAGGATCATTCCGATCCCGCGCCAGCTGAGCGCGGGTTGCGGGCTCTCCTGGAAGACAGAACTCTCGGAGCGTGAGAGAGCGGAGTCGGCGCTTCAAGGCGCGGGGATCCGCTGGCATGAGATGGAACCGGTAAAGCTATGGGTATAGAACATTTCATCGGGATCGACATCGGGTCGACCTGCGCCAAGACAGTCGTCATGGATCAGGAGGGGCGGATCGTACACCGCATGCTGCGCCCTACCGGGTGGAGCAGCGTGGACACAGCCCTTTCCATACGGGAAGAACTGGCCGGCATGGGGATCACGTCAGACAACGGCATTGTCGTATCGACCGGTTACGGGCGTGCGGCTGTTCCGTTTGCCGCGAAGAACATCACGGAGATCACCTGCCATGCGAAAGGAGCCTGCCATATCCATGCCGCGGATGACCTGACAGTGATCGACATCGGCGGACAGGATACCAAGCTGATCGCCGTATCCGGCGGACAGGTAGTGGACTTTGTCATGAATGACAAGTGTTCTGCCGGAACCGGGCGGTTCCTGGAAGTCATGGCGAATACGCTGGCAGTCACGCTGGAGGATCTGTGCGAACTTGCGCGCGGCGGAGGCGGCGCGTCCATCAGTTCCATGTGCACCGTGTTCGCAGAGTCGGAAGTGATCGGACTGATCGGTAAGGGCGAGAGCAGGGAGAACATCGCGTCCGCGGTGATCGATTCGATCGTCACGAAGGTCGCGTCCCAGGCAGGGCGGCTGCAGCCGGCCGGGAAGGTCTGCCTGACGGGTGGCCTGTGCGGGTTTGACTACCTGAGAAACCGGCTCGGGAAAACGCTCCGCTGCGAGGTTGAAGCGAGCCCCGACGGAAGATACGCAGGAGCGGCAGGCGCAGCACTCTGCGCCATGCAGCTGGGGCTGGGATGATACGGCGGACCTTACATACCGCGTGCGTTTGCACCGTACGGCTTTATAAGCATATTCAGGACACTGCGGGATGAGAGAACAGAAAGGGATAAAGACGGATGATCTACCTTGACAATGCGGCAACTACGATCCGCAAGCCCAGGCAGGTGATCGACGCGGTCGTATCGGCGATGGATTCCATGGGCAATGCTTCGCGCGGCGCGCACGGCGGGGCGCTGCATGCTTCCAGGACCGTATACGATGCCCGCTGCAAAGCGGCAAAGCTGTTTGGCCTGAGCAGGCCGGATCATGTCGTATTTACCTGCAATTCGACAGAGGCGCTGAACATTGCGATCCAGGGGACGATCCGTCCCGGGAGCCATGTGGTCACGACCGATCTGGAACACAACTCCGTGCTCCGCCCCCTGTACAGACTGCAGGAGGAGCAGGGGGTCGAACTGGAATTCGTACGTGCCGACCGCATGGGGCGTCTGGATATGACAGGACTGGAACAGCTGCTCAGACCGGATACCGGAGCGATCGTCTGTACGCATGCGTCCAATCTGACCGGAGAGATCGTGGATATCGGCCGGATCGGGCGGATGGCGCGGGAGAGAGGCATACTGTTCATAGTAGACGCTTCCCAGAGTGCCGGAAACATCCCGATCGATATGGAGAGCATGGGGATCGATATTCTCTGCTTTACCGGACACAAGGGCCTGATGGGCCCGCAGGGGACCGGCGGAATGTGCATCCGGGAAGGCGTGGAGATCCGACCGCTGAAAGAAGGAGGATCCGGCGTGCAGAGTTACCGCCGCCGCCAGCCGGAAGAGTACCCGACGAGGCTTGAGGCGGGAACCCTGAACGCGCACGGACTGGCAGGCCTGTCCGCAGCAGTTGACTTCATACTGGAGACCGGTGTGGAGACCATCGGGGAGAAAGAACGGTCTCTCGCACGGCATTTCTATGAACTGACGGAAGGGATCGACGGAGTGAAAATATACGGCGATTTCAGTACGAACATGCGGGGACCGGTCGTGGCGCTGAACATCCGCGATTACGACTCCAGCGAAGTGTCGGACGCGCTGAGCCAGGAGTATGACATTGCGACCAGGCCCGGCGCACACTGCGCGCCGAGGATGCATGAAGCGCTCGGAACGACAGATCAGGGAGCGGTGCGGTTCAGCTTCTCCTGGTTCAATACGATGGAGGAAGCCGAGGAAGCGGCGCGGGCAGTCAGGGAACTGGCGGAATGATGTGAATGATCATATGCGGCCCCGGGACAGACTGTTGGTAAAGATAAGCAGGAAACGGGACCGGGCATATTTTCATATGAGATTTATCCGGGATGACCGGAGGAATAATTCAGTATTCTCAGACAGGAGAAAGGAGAAGAGTATGGCTGATTACAGGAAGATGTGGGAAGACCTCGGGATGGACATGGAGAATCATGACAATCTGTGTCAGGTGCTCCCGACGGCAGTGGGTGATGTGTTCCTCTCACAGGAGAACCGTCCGGAGGCGATGGATTTCTGGGATCTGGTGATCTCCGAGGTGCACGGCATCCGCCCGGCGGAACTCATCGAAGCGCAGAAGGAAGGCAGAAAAGTATTCGGCACGTTCTGCGTCTATGTGCCGGATGAGGTCGTGATCGCAGCAAACGGTATTGTGACAGGCCTGTGCGGCGGATCCCAGTTTTGGGTGCCGGACGGCGAGAAAGTCCTTCCGAAGAGCACATGTCCCCTGGTGAAGGCCTCGGTCGGCGCAAGGCTCGGACGCACATGTCCGTTCTTCCGCATCGCAGACATGTATGTGGGAGAGACGACCTGCGACGGAAAGAAGAAGGCGTACGAGATCCTGGGCGAGGATGTTCCCATGTATATCATGGACGTTCCGCAGATGAAGCGGGAGAAGGACATTCTGAAGTGGAAGGATGAGATCGCGGAGTTTGCGAAGAAGGTGGAGGAGTTCACCGGCAATCAGATCACGCCGGAGAAACTCGCCGAATCCATCCATATCATCAATGAGAAGCGCAAGGCCCTGGCAAGAGTATACAACTGCCGCAAGTCAAAATGCCTGCCGATCTCCGGCCGCGATACCCTGCTGATGACGCAGATCTCCTTTTTTGACGATCCGGTCCGCTGCGCGCAGATGTGCAACCGGCTGGCAGATGAACTGGAACAGCGCATCCGCGACGGCGTGAGCGTGGTATCCGCCGACACGAAGAGGATCCTGGTCACCGGAACCCCGCTGGCAGTACCGAACTGGAAGCTGCACAATATCATCGAGACTTCCGGCGGCGCGGTCGTATGCGAGGAAATGTGCACCGGAACCCGGTACTTCGAGAATCTTGTGGATGAGACGAAGACGACTCTGGACGAGCAGTTCATGGCACTGTCCGAGCGTTATATGAAGACCAACTGCGCATGCTTCACTCCGAACACCGGAAGGATCGACGACATCCTTCGCCTGGCAAAAGAGTATCAGGTGGACGGAGTCATCGACTGCAGCCTGAAGTTCTGCTGCCTGTATGACACGGAGAAATACGCGGTCTCCAGAGCGCTGAAGGAAGCAGGCATCCCGGTTCTGAGTCTCGAGACGGACTATGAGGATGCGGATGCCGGACAGCTCCGTACCAGGATCGGCGCATTTATCGAGATGCTTTCCTGATATGAGCCTGCGTTATTATGTCCTGTTTGCGAATTACGAGCAGGGGCTGGCTCTGCGCGACCTGCTGCTTCAGGACGGGATCCCGAACCGGATCGCGCCGGCCCCGCGCTCTATACAGGGAGACCTGTCCTGCGGAATGAGCCTGCTGATCGAACCGGACCATATAGAGGAGGCGCGCAGGTGCATTGAAGAGCATCATGCGGCCTACCACCGGATCGCGTCGCTCGAAGGGCAGATCCAGTCACACAGGGACCGGTACTGTTAGCAACGCGGCCTGACAGTTTCTGACAGCATGCAAATGCACGAAAAAAGAATGCTGTTGCGGTGAAAAACATTTTTTCGTGTATAAAAATTTATTTTCTGCTTGACCCGGCGAACCTGATGTGTTACATTGCTTTAAACCGTTGAAGAAGAAATAGTACGTTTACCGCTGTTCTTTCAGGGAGCCGCAGATAGTGTGACCGCGGCAGGACATGTATCCGGAATGGGCTTCTGAGGGCAATCCGAACCGGTTGAAGATTGAGACCGGTAGGTGCGACGGAGAGGGATCTTCGTAATCAATATCCTGCATATTGTGAGTATGCATTGAGTGGGCGCATATGCGCCAAGTTGGGTGGCACCGCAGGAGAAACAACATCCCCTGTCCCTACGAAAACCGTAGCTGGACAGGGGATTTTTAATTTCTCTGTCCGATCCGTAAACAGCCCGGAGAAGGCTGTACAGAAAGGAGAAAACCATGAGTACACCGAACACACCTTACAAGATCTACCTGGAAGAGCACGAGATCCCGAAGACATGGTACAACATGCGGGCAGACATGAAGAACAAGCCCGCGCCGATGCGTCATCCGGGAACACTTCAGCCCATGACGGTGGAAGACCTGGAGCCGGTTTTCTGCAGAGAGCTCTGTGAGCAGGAGCTCAACGAGACCGACCGCGAGATCGAGATCCCGAAGGAGATCTATGATTTCTACAAGATGTACCGTCCGTCGCCGCTGGTCCACGCGACATTCCTCCAGAAGGCGCTGGACACCCCGGCCAAGATCTACTACAAATTCGAGGGCAACAATACTTCGGGAAGCCATAAGCTCAATTCCGCGATCGCGCAGGCTTATTACGCCAAGCAGCAGGGTCTGAAGGGCGTGACGACCGAGACCGGAGCCGGCCAGTGGGGCACCGCGCTGTCGATGGCGTGCGCATTTTTCGGACTGGACTGTAAGGTATATATGGTCAAGGTCTCCTATGAGCAGAAGCCGTTCCGCCGTGAGGTCATGAGGACGTACGGCGCGGACGTCACTCCTTCGCCGTCCATGACGACAGAAATCGGAAAGCACATTCTGGAAACGCATCCGGGAACGACCGGCTCCCTTGGCTGCGCGATCTCTGAGGCAGTGGAAGTCGCAACAAAGTCGGAAGGATACCGCTATGTACTCGGTAGCGTTCTGAGCCAGGTCCTGCTTCATCAGAGCATCATCGGTCAGGAGACCAAGATCGCATGCGATAAATACGGGATCAGACCTGATGTGATCATCGGCTGCGCAGGCGGCGGATCCAACCTCGGCGGACTGATCGCTCCGTTCATGGGCGAGAAGCTGCGCGGGGAAGCGGACTATGACATCGTTGCGGTCGAGCCGGCGTCCTGCCCGAGCTTCACACGCGGCCGCTATGTCTATGACTTCTGTGATACCGGCATGGTCACGCCGATCGCGAAGATGTACACTCTTGGCCACGACTTCATCCCGTCGGCAAACCACGCGGGCGGACTCAGGTTCCACGGCATGAGCCCGATCCTGTCCCAGCTCTATGCGGACGGCTTCATGCGCGCAGTCGCGGTCGAGCAAACCTCCGTATTCCAGGCGGCGCAGATCTTTGCCCGCACCGAGGGCATCCTGCCGGCTCCGGAGTCCAGCCACGCGATCCGCACAGCCATCGATGAGGCGCTGAAATGCAAGGAGACCGGCGAGGAGAAGACCATCATCTTCGGCCTGACCGGAACCGGTTACTTCGATCTGGTTGCTTACGAGCAGTTCAACAACGGTACCATGACCGATCACATCCCGACCGACGAGGATCTGGAGAGAGGCTTTGCCTCCATCCCGGACTTTGGTCTGTGAGAAAAGGCTGCAGGGAAAAGCTGTTGAAAGTATTCTCCCGGCTGTCCTGATCGGGAAGCTGAATAAGTAAATAGTGAAAACGGAACTCGGAACCGGACGCTGCCTGGCAATATACTGCTGCAGGCAGATGTCCGGTTCTCTTATTGCCGGTCAACGAACAATCTGTGAATGAATGTCTGCGAATGTCTGCCAATCCCATGTTCACAGATAAAACACAGAAATGTGTAAATTGCGTCACAAATCTGTCCTACTTTTGTTTCTGAAGAAATAAATAAAGCCTGCGGTTCTGCTGCAGATCCTCTTTCCTGTCAAAGACCATTCTGAACAGTTCCCCGGGCTGAACAGGAAAAGGAGCAGAAGAAGATGGAGAAGACAGCAAGGAAGATGACGGGAAAGACAGTCCGTTCGGCAGTCGGACTGCTGACGGCAGGAGTGATCGCGGCGGCACTGATGATGCCGTGGAACACTTACGCGGATGAGATAGAAACGGAGCCTGTAAAGCTGAGTGCTTCCGCTTCTTCCGAAGTGACGTTCAGCACGGATTATCCGGGAGTTACGATGAAACCCGGCGCGACTTCCACATTTACCCTGTACATCACCAACACGGGTTCTGAAGAAACCACAGTATCTCTCAGTGCAAAGGACCTTCCCGACGGGTGGGAGGGAACCTTCAAAGGCAGTTCCAATGAAGTGTCGATGGTTCATGTCGGAGCCATGCAGACCAGGGATGATTCCCCTTCTCTCAGTTATTCACTGACGATTCCGGAAGATACAAAAGAAGATACATATACTATCACGCTCAACGCTGAGGGCGGAGACGTGAATGAAGATCTTGCCCTGACCGTCAAGGTAGACGCGGAGGAGAAGAAGGTCGGAGCGGGCAGCTTCACGACCGATTACGCGGAGCAGGAAGGTACTGCCGGGACCAAGTTCAGCTACACGGCGACCCTTACGAACAACAGCGGTGAGAACCAGACTTATTCGCTCGCACAGGAAGGTGCTCCGGAAGGATGGAATGTCACGTTTACCCCGTCCGGTGCGAGCAGTGCCACTTCATCGGTTCCGGTGGATGCGGGCGGCAGTTCCACGATCACGGTTGCGATCAATCCGTCACAGGCTGTGACTGCTGGCGAGTATCCGATGACCCTGACTGCGGCGAGCGCAGAGGAGAAACTGGAGCTTCCGGTCACCGTCAAGGTTACCGGTTCCTACGGACTGCTTGCGACGACACCGACCGGCAACCTTTCGGTGAAGACTTATGCGGGAGAGACACAGGATGTAACGCTCTCGCTCCAGAATACGGGAAATATCGATCTGAACGAAGTCAGCCTGAGCGCACAGGCGTCCACGGACTGGGAAGTCACATTTGACCAGGATACGATCGATGTGATCCCGGCCGGACAGAGCGCTGAGGTGACTGCACATATCACACCGGCAAAGGACGCGATCCTTGGCGACTATGTAACGGCAGTCACTGCTTCCAACAAAGCAGTGACGTCCGAGTGTGATCTCAGAGTTTCCGTTCAGAACCATACGAGCTGGGGGATCGTGGCAGTTGCGATCATAGCGGCGCTGATCCTCGGACTGGCTCTGATCATTCGCAGATTTGGCAGGAGATAAGCTATGGCGGATTCAACGATTATCCGTACCCGGGACCTGACCAAAGCATATGGGACGAAAGTCGCGGTCAATCATCTCAACCTGGAGATCAGAAGGGGAGAGATATTCGGGCTGCTCGGACCGAATGGTGCGGGAAAGACAACAACGATACTGATGCTTCTGGGCCTGACCGAGCCAACGCTCGGAGATGCTCAGATCGACGGACATGACTGCACGAGGGAATCCATGCTGGTCAAGCGGATCACGGGGTATCTGCCGGACAACGTAGGGTTTTACAGCGACCTGACAGGCAGGGAGAACCTTCGCTTCACTGCGAGGCTGAACGGCATCCCGGAGAAGGAGATCGATCCTCTGGTCGACAGCCTGCTGGAACGCGTCGGCATGGCGCATGCGGCGGACCAGAAAACAGGGACGTATTCCAAGGGAATGCGCCAGAGGCTGGGGATCGCCGATGTCCTGATCAAGGACCCTGAGGTCATCATCATGGATGAACCTACGGTAGGCCTGGATCCGGAAGGGATGCGGGAATTCCTGACGCTGATCAGGCAGCTGAGCACGGAGGACGGGAAGACGGTCCTCGTGTCCAGCCACCAGCTCTACCAGATCCAGCAGATCTGCGACCGTGTCGGCATCTTCGTGGACGGCAGTCTGATCGCCTGCGGAGGGATCGGAGAACTCGGCAGCCAGATCGCAGCCAGAGGGCACTATACGCTGGAGATCGAGGCGGAGCCGTGCGACGACCGGTTCCTGGGATACCTCGGAGGACTGAAGGAGATCACCGACATCTCGAAGGAAGGCAATACATTTGTGATCAGCTCTACGGAGGATCTGAGGAGCGGCATCACACAGTTCCTCGGAACGCACGGATACAAGCTCCTGCACATGCACCAGAAGGGCGGAGATCTGGATGAGATCTACCGGGTGTATTTTGAGGAAGCGGAGAAAGAAGAAGGAGATGAGAATGATGACAGACACGGCAGCAGGAAGCACCGTTTCGGCCGCAGAGAAAGGTAAGCGCAGGGACATCCGCTATCGCAGCCTGAATGCACTCTACAGGAAAGAGATGGCTGACCATGTGACCAGCAGGAGGTTTATCATCATACTCGTGCTGGTGATCGCCATGACGGTCGCGAGCGTATATGGCGCGGTGACCGGGATCTCCGCTGCGATCCGGGATGCCGCGATGGATTCGAAATCAGCATTTGATTCCAGCTACATGTTCCTGAAACTGTACACGACAGGCGGCAGTTCCATCCCGTCCTACATGTCGCTGATCGCGCTGATCGGCCCGTTCATCGGACTGATCCTCGGGTTTGACTCCATCAATTCGGAGAAGAACAGCGGTACGCTGAACCGTCTGGTCTCCCAACCGATCTACAGGGATTCCATTATAATAGGAAAGTTCCTGGCTTCCGCAACGCTGATCGCAGTCATGATTCTGAGCACGGGCATCGCGGTCGGGTGCGCAGGCTTCCTGGTGTCCGGCATCAGGCCGACCGGGGAGGAGGCAGTGAGGGTTCTGATCTACCTCATCTACACGATCGTGTACATCAGTTTCTGGCTGGCGATGGCGATGCTGTTTTCGGTGTTCACCAGGCATGCGGCGACTTCGGCACTCGCTTCAATAGCCCTGTGGCTGTTCTTCGCGATCTTCATGAGCCTTCTGGCAGGAGTTCTCGCGAATGCAGTGTATCCGGTCAATACCGAATACCAGCAGGCGTTCAATGGGCTGAATAACTATAACCTGAATCTGAATCTGAACCGGATCTCCCCGTACTACCTGTACTCGGAAGCCGGGTCGGTGCTGATGAACCCGGCGACCAGGGCGATCAATGCAGTATCCTATGCACAGCTGGTCGGAGCGCTGAACGGCTACCTGCCGCTGGGACAGAGCCTGCTGCTCATATGGCCGCATCTGGTCGGGCTGCTGGCACTGACGTTCGCGGCATTTACGATCTCCTATGTGGGATTCATGAGACAGGAGATACGCGGAAACTGATCTGAAATATGTCTGTGAGGGCTCTGAGGAGAGGCCGTGCAGGCATTCTGCAGAGGATCAGCCGGAATATCCGTTACATTTTTAGCGGATATTCCGGTATTTTTGTGCTTGCAATCGTATGGCTGCTGTCATATAATAGTCGAGTGCCTCGTGAAAAAGGGGTTATTGCGCCCTTTTGAACGGGAACGGAAATGGTAATAGGAATCAGTCTGAAGGAAAGGAGGAATTGCCAGGATGAAGGTTCGATCATCTGTGAAGCCAATCTGCGAGAAGTGCAAGGTTATCAAGAGAAAAGGCAGAATAATGATCATCTGCGAGAACCCGAAGCACAAACAGAGACAGGGCTGATATCGTGTATGACACGATCACAGAAAGTCAGCAAAACTATGAAGCGGAATGCGTTCTTACATATTATATAATGAACGCTGACAATATATAGAGAGATGCAACCTGCAGTTGTCAGGCCACATTCGACAGTATATTGTCCTTAATACCGGCTCAGGATCCGGTGCGGCAACTCCCGCCGCCGACCGCTGCGGCAAGGGAACGCACATTTGCGGAAGCTGAAAAGGCAGCCGCTTAATGAGGCGGAAAGGCTGCAGTCTCTGAGAGGGGATGCAGCTGGATGCACGACTTCTCGTGTATCCCA
>CADCOU010000240.1 GCA_902803155.1 uncultured Lachnospiraceae bacterium
CTGCTCGCGGGAATCTCGGTGGGCGGCCAGTATGCGCTGATTGCTATCGGATATACGATGGTGTACGGCATCCTGCGCCTGATCAATTTTGCCCACGGTGACATCTTCATGGTCGCCGGGCTGGTCACGATCTATTCGACCACGGTATTTCCGCTGTATATCTCGATCCCGCTGACTATCGTCGTGACGGTAGTGCTCGGCATGTCGATCGAGAAGATCGCTTACAGACCGCTGCGCAATTCACCGAGGATGTCAGTAATGATCTCGGCGATCGGCGTTTCCTATCTGCTGCAGAACCTTGCTCTGTATATCACGGGCGGCCTCGCGCAGGTCTATCCGACAATCCCGGTCATTTCCAGTCCGATCACAATCGGACCGGCGACCACAAAGGTCGTCACGATCCTGACGCCGTTCCTGATGATCATCCTGGTCGTCGGACTGATGCAGTTGATCAACCACACGAAGATCGGTATGGCCATGAGGTCTGTTTCCACAGATTTTGAGACGAGCCGCCTGATGGGCATCAATGTCAACAAAGTCATTTCGATGACATTTATCATCGGCTCTTTCCTGGCGGCGATCGGTTCGCTCCTGTATTTCTCCAACTATCCGTCAGTCATTCCGACTTCGGGCGCCATGCCGGGCCTCAAGGCATTCGTCGCAGCCGTGTTCGGCGGTATCGGTTCCATTCCGGGAGCCGTGATCGGAGCCATGCTGATCGGCATCGTGGAAAACCTGATCAAGGGCGTGGGCTGGACGACCTTTTCCGATGCATTTACATTTGTACTTCTGATCTTCGTGCTGCTGTTCCGGCCGACCGGTCTGTTCGGTGAAGCCGCGAAGGATAAGGTCTGAGAAAGGAGGACAGATATGACGAACAAACGTGATTCGATCTTTGCGGCAGTCCTCCTTGCAGCGGCCTTTATCCTGGTCGCCGTGCTGGACAGGGTGCTGCCGGCAACCGGCATCATCATGACGGTCCTGAAGAAGGGATGCATCTATTCGCTGGTAGCAGTCTCCATGAATCTTCTGAACGGCTTTACCGGACTGTTCAGCCTCGGACAGGCAGGATTCATGCTGATCGGAGGATACACCTACGCGATCCTGACGATCCCTCCCGCTGACCGCGCGTCTGTGTACCAGTACTTTGACGGCGGCATCGTACAGTTTGCGATACCGTTCTGGGCTGGCCTGATCGCGGCCGGACTGGTCGCGGCATTTCTTGCCTGGCTGATCGGACTGCCGGTCCTGAGGCTCAAGAGTGACTATCTGGCGATCGCGACACTCGGGTTTGCCGAGATCATGCGTGCGATCTTCCAGTGGGACAAACTGGGTCCTCTGACTAACGGTTCCAATATGCTCCGGAAATATCCGAGTTTCTCATCTCTGATGTTCCCGTTTGCTGTGGCAGTGATCTGCATCGCGCTGATCGTGCTCCTGATCAATTCGACTTACGGGCGCGCCTTTAAGGCGATCCGTGACGATGAGGTCGCGGCGGAAGCGATGGGGATCAACCTTGCGCATCACAAGAGAATGAGCTTCTGCATCTCATGCTTTTTTGCCGGGATCGGAGGAGCTCTCCTGGCGATGTATCAGACGACTATACAGGCGATGGCGTTCAAGTCCAATATGACCTATGAGATCCTTCTCATCGTAGTCATTGGCGGCCTTGGTTCGGTGACGGGTTCCGTACTGGCAACCTTCCTGTTTTACGCGGCTTCCGAGTGGTGGCTGAGATTCCTGGATTCCCCGCTTATGATCGGCTCCTTCCAGGTTCCGCTGCTCCGCTCCGGTTTCCGTAAGGTTGTATTCTCCATAGTGATCATGCTGATCGTGCTGTTCGCGCGTAAGGGGATCATGGGTGACCGTGAACTCTCTCTGTCCGGACTGATGAAACTGTTCGGACGCAAGGGAAAGGAGGCTTCCGCAAATGAGTGATACAAATGCGAATGTACTCCGTCTGGAACATGTCACGATGCAGTTCGGCGGTGTCGTAGCCGTCAGTGACTTCTCCATGGAAGTCAACCAGGGCGAGATCGTTGCGCTGATCGGCCCGAACGGAGCCGGAAAGACGACTGCATTCAATGTGATCACAGGAGTCTATGAGCCCACCAACGGGACGGTTTATTTTAACGGAGAGGCAATCGTCGAGAACTATCCGAAGGGTAAGATGAAGAAACTCTACCTTGGAGACAGCTCCACGATCTGCGATAAGGTGATCTCCAAGACGCCTGATAAGATCACGAACCTCGGGATTGCCCGCACGTTCCAGAACATCAGGCTGTTCAAGAAGATGACGGTTTTTGAGAATGTCCTGATCGCCAGGCATATGCGTTCGAAGGCGAACTTCATGTCCGCGACCTTCCGCCTGAACCTGCAGGAGGAAGCGGAAAACCGGGAGAAAACACTGGAACTGCTGAAACTGGTAGGCCTGGACGGGATGAAAGACGATCTTGCGACCTCGCTTCCCTACGGAAAGCAGAGAAGGCTGGAGATTGCCCGTGCGCTCGCGACAGAACCGACGCTGCTTCTTCTGGATGAGCCGGCTGCGGGAATGAATCCGCAGGAGACACTGGAACTGGCCCATTTCATCAGGGAGATCAAGGACAGGTTCAATCTGACCGTATTTGTCATTGAGCATCATATGGATCTGGTCATGGAGATCTCGGACCGCATCTATGTGCTTGACTTCGGCAGGATGATCGCCAGCGGGACTCCGGAGGAGATCCAGAATAACCAGCATGTTATCGACGCGTATCTGGGGGTGCAGGAAGATGAGTGAGAACAATAGAACCGACAGGACTGCCGCAGCCGGCAATACTGTCGGAAAAGTCACTTCAGCGGGCGGACCGGGATTCGGAAATAAACGCTCGGACGGACTCTCAGGGAAGACTCTGCTGGAGGTCCGGGACCTGAAGGTTTCCTACGGCGGCATCGAAGCTGTGCGTGGGATCAGTTTTGATGTTCCGGAGGGAGAGATCGTCACACTGATCGGCGCAAACGGAGCCGGAAAGAGTTCTACGCTCCGCTCGATCGTCGGACTGGAGAAACCGGCAGGCGGAACCATCAAATTCAACGGCATGGAATTGATTTCGCTCGGGACGGAGCAGATCGTCAAAAACGGGATCACGCTTGTTCCGGAAGGCCGCCGGGTGTTCGTCAATCTGTCGGTCTATGAAAATCTCCGCATGGGGGCGTATCTTCGCAGTGATGACCTTTCGAACGATCTGGACTGGGTTTATTCCCTGTTCCCGAGACTGAAGGAGCGTCACTGGCAGGCAGCGGGAACCCTGTCCGGAGGCGAGCAGCAGATGCTGGCGATCGCACGCGCCCTGATGAGCCGTCCGCAGATGATCATGATGGACGAACCGTCGCTCGGACTTGCGCCGATCATCGTGCAGGAAGTCTTTGACATCATTCGTGAGATCAATCACCAGGGAATGACGATCCTTCTGGTCGAGCAGAACGCGAATATGGCGCTGAAGGCGGCTGATAAAGGATACGTTATGGAGACCGGGCGAATCATGCTGAGCGGTACCGGAAAAGAACTGGCTGAGAACCAGGAGGTCAAGGAAGCTTATCTGGGCAAGGCGAAGAAGTAAAACCTGGAAACTAAGGGAATTACAGAGATGAGTGAGAATGCGTATGCGGGCAAACAAAAAAAAAGAGATATCTCACTGGATGTCATCAATATCATCGCCTGCGTCTTAGTCATCAGTCTCCATCATAACGGGATGGTCCATTCCTTTGAAGATACAATCCGATGGAGACAGAGCCTGGCCGTAGAATGCATCGGATACTGTGCAGTTCCGCTGTTCCTGATGATAAGCGGCGCAAACCTGATCGGCTACCCTGACAAGTACAGCACAAAAGTTTTCTTTCAGAAGAGGATCGTAAGGACATTTGTACCCTGGCTGTTCTGGAGTATCGTGATTCTCATTCTGAATGTACACCTTGGGCTCCTTGAGATCGAACCTTTTTCCTTCCGGAACATTGTTGATCTCATAATTAATTACAAGGTCGAGAGTGTTTACTGGTTCTTCGGGACGCTGTTTGCATGCTATCCGGCAATCCCGGTCCTGTCTGCATTCAGGCGGGACAGAAAGATGCTATGGTATATAGCGCTGCTTAATTTTATTTTTCTGTCGCTGCTTCCGGTGATCAATCAGTGGCTGGGACTCTCCTGGTCGCTTGACATACCAGTGATCGGGTCAACCATTTTATTTTTTATTCTGGGATATTTATTCTATACAGAAAGACCGGCGAAGCGGCAGAGGATCCTGATCTATGCCGCAGGCGTGTTCGGACTTGCCTTCAGGTGGATCTATACTTATCATTTTTCAGTGATCAGGCAGACTACGGACACGACTATCAAGGGATATATCCGGTTTCATTCCGTCTTTTATGCCTGCGCGGTATTCGTTCTTCTGAATCAGATCGGATGGAACCGGCTGCTGCCGGAATGGATGAAGAAAGCGGTAACATGGCTGTCCGGATGCAGCTTCGGGATCTTTCTGATACACCGTCGGGTCATGTACTTTGAGATGAAGTGGTTCCGGATGAATGGCCACAGGCTCGCATGGAGAACAGTTTTCATCATTGTCACTTACCTGGTATGCCTGACGATCGTAACAGTTCTCAGAAAGATCAAAGTTCTTAAGTGGACGGTCGGAGGATAAACAGCTCAGAGGATAAACGGACAGAGAAAAGGACGGTTCATGTGCCTGATCAGATCAGTCATGCACAATAAACCGTCCTTATTATATTGCTTCAGAATGCTGTTGCTTCAGACAGAATGAATTACTTCGACGTTTTAGAGATTTCCAGTAATTTCGCCTTGAGCGTGTTCTCCATCTTCGCCATTTCAGCCTCAGCAAGGGCTCTCTTGGAACGTCCCTCTTCCTGAATCTTCAGGACATCGTCCAGAGTGTTGATCAGTTCGAGGTTCGTCTTCTTCAGCGTTTCGATATCCACAATGCCTCTCTCGGATTCTTTTGCAGTTTCAACGGATGCGGTATGAAGCTGCTCCGCATTTTTCTGCAGAAGTTTGTTGGTCAGCTCGGATACCTCATGCTGTGCCTTTGCCGCCTGGTTGGAATGTTCCACGCCCATGGCGATGACCATCTGATTCTTCCACAGAGGGATGGTGTTGACGATCGTAGACTGGATCTTCTCAGCCATCAGCGTGTCGGAATCCTGGACAAGGCGGATCTGCGGGCCGGTCTGGATCGCGATCTGACGGGTCAGCTCCAGGTCATGCAGTTTCTTTTCAAAACGATCACACAGCGCACCGAAGTCTTTTGCGGCCTGGGCATCCTGTGCGTCACCGGTCGCAGCAGCCTTGTCCTGCAGTTCCTTCAGTTCACCATTGCGGACCTCTTCCAGGCGTTTCTTACCGGCGGCGATGTACATGGACAGTTCCTTGAAGTAATTCAGGTTGAGATCGTACATCTTATCGAGAGTTGCCACATCTTTCAGCAGCTGGACCTGATGCCCTTCCAGAACTTTTACGATATCATCGACAGACGCTTCCGTCCTGTCGTATTTTGCCTTCATCGCGACGAGCTTGTTCCCCTGCTTCTTGAAGAATTTGAAGAAACCCTTGTCGTCTTCTTCGACATCAAAGTCTTTCAGTTCCGTGACAAGACCGGAGATCAGCTTGCCGACTTCACCCATATCTTTGTTTCTGACATTGTCCAGAGCAAGATCAGAGAAATCGGACATCTTCTTCTGTGTTCCCGCACCGTACTGCATGATCGCGTTGGAATTGTGAAGGTCTATCTTTTCCGCAAAGGCGTCGACCATCGCCTGTTCTTCTTCGGTCAGGACGATCTCGGGAGCGATCGCAGCCGCGGCGTCGGCAGCGGCATCACCGGTCGCGCCGGAAACGCTCTGTACTTCGGCCAGGACATCTTTTGCTTCCTGAACTGCAGCAGCTGCTGCAGAGACTGCGCCGGAGGCGGCTTCGTCTGCCTTACCGGCTGCCGCATCAGAGATCTCGTCCGCCATATCCGCGACTTCTGCGGTAAGTTCCTTTACTTCTTCCACCGCGGCAGGGGCTTCTTCGATGATCTCGGGAGAGCCTTCCTCTCCGAAAGTCAGCGTAATCGGCGTCGGAGCCGGTGCGTTAACATCAAACAGGTTATTCTTATCTTCAGCCATTTGAGAGTTCCTCCTCATAAGAGTTCTAAAACAGGAGCCGGAGCTCCGCTGCATCGTTATTGTTATTTTAACATAAATCAGCAGGAATTCCACTATTCTGTATATTCTGTATATGTGGTGGAAGTGTCAATTGCACTGGACCGTGATTTGAGGCATAATAAGCCAGTAAGGCTGACGGCATAAAGGCGGCAGATGTCGGGAGACAGGAGATACAGGAGCCATATGGGAAAAAAGAAGAAAGATGATTTTGACGCGTTTGACGCGGTCGGTCATATTGCCGATCTGGTCAATGAAGCGATCAGCAGCGGTGACTACAGCTCGCTGAATAAACAGATTACCGAAGCGCTGAATGAAGCGGCGGATGCGGTCCATGACAGCCTGACCGGTGCGGTGCTGGGAGACAAAGCTTTCTATCGTACGGAAGGCGGGAAGACTTACCGCGCAGGCTCGACCAGCAGCTATGAAGATGCCCAGGGGAAAGTCCGCCATACGAACAGCTTCAGGGAGGCGCGCGACACCCTGCTCGGAAGCGGCGGCGTAGCCAGCCCGGTCGGATCTTATTTCCGGTCGATCCTGGGGAGTATCTTTGGATTCGGGTCCGCGATGACCTTTATTGCGGGACTGGCGCTTGCTGCCGAAGGTTCGGTTCCGCTGCTGTTTGCGCTGTTCTTCGGCGCGGTGACTGCATTCTGCGGCTGGAATATGTTCAGGGGGATCAAGCGGATCGGAATGATCCGGCGCGCACGCAAGGTCCTGAAGATGATGGAGAACCGGGATACCATCACGGTCCGGGAGATCGCATCCGCCTTCGGAAAGGATGAGAAATGGGTCGCGGATGACCTTCAGGATATGATCCGGGAGAGTGTGTTCACCGGCAAAGCTTACATGGACAAGGAAGAGACTGCGTTCATGACCAGTCATGAAGCCTACGAGCAGTATCTTGCGACCATGAAGCAGTATGAGCAGAGGAAGAAAGAAGAAGAGAAAAATAAAAAGAGTGTGTTCAAAGACTCCGATCTCAGGGAATATCGCAAGATGGAGGAAGCTATTGAAGCACGCGAGAAGAGCGATGCGAAGAAGGCGGCCCGCCTGAGCAAAGAGATGCAGGAGATGGTGGAAGAAGGAAAAGCCTTTATTACACACATCCACCAGAAAAACGAAGAGATCCCGGGTGAGGAGTTCACTGACAAGCTGAACCGTCTGGAACAGATCGTAACCAACATTTTTGACCGGGTCGCGGAGGCGCCGGAGAGCGCACCGGACATGCACCGGCTGATGAAGTACTACCTGCCGACCACACAGAAACTGGTCGATACCTATGCGACACTGGACCGCCAGAGCGTACAGGGAGCCAACATCGAGCATGCAAAAAGAGAGATCGAGGATTCTCTGGATACGATCAATGAAGCGTTTGAAAGGTTCCTGGATTCTTTCTATCAGACGACGGCATGGGATGTATCCAGCGACATCTCTGTCATGGGGCAGATGATGGCGCAGGACGGCCTCACGGGAGGACATGATTTTGCAAAGGCTGCGAAGAAACCTTCCGCTCCCGAATCTGCTGCAGCGGCGGAATCCTCCATTCCGGCGGCGCCCTGGGAATCCGCGTCTCCGGAAGATGCCGGCATAGTGCAGGGATCAGAAGCTCAGGAGGCAGCGGAAACACCTGCATACAGTGAGCCTTCATTCAGTGAGATGTCTTTCTCGGAAACAACCTCCTGGGGCGGCGGAGCCGCCGCTGCAGCACCGGCCGGAGCGGCTGCGGCAGATTCTGCAGCGCAGGAGGAAGAACAATGAAGAAAAGATTTGATTGAATCTGTGTTTCGCAGTATAATAGCGCGTAGTATGTTGTGATCCCGGGAGATTGATTATGAAGAGATGTATGTATTGCGGACATGAGAATGAA
>CADCOU010000241.1 GCA_902803155.1 uncultured Lachnospiraceae bacterium
TCGAGATCTTCGTGACGGGTATCCGATGAATTTTCTGTGAAATATAGCGATCCGGACGGCCGGACAGGGATTTTTTTATTCCTGTCCGGCTTTGTATTGTGTATACTGTCATCAGCGGCAGGTTTTCTGCCGGGGTAGTGAACCGTGATCCTTCACGTCAGCGCTTTGCCGATGGGGGTATCCGGTCAGAGCAGAAGGAGGAAAAGCAAAAATGTTTGAGAGACCGCACAGCAGGAAAGTGAAGATCGCAGAAGGAACAGCCGAAGTCAAAAAGGGCGAGAAGATAGAAGGCTCCCGGATGGCAGGCGGCGGCGGAGCCCCGATCGGCGGCTTCGAGAAAGATAATACGGATGAGGAAAAGAAGGAAGACTGATTCCGCGGAGATAGTACTTTGCGTTTTGTGGGAAATAAAGACGTGGGCAGTGATGAGCAGATTCCCCAAAGGAGAAGGAAAATGAGAAGTCTGAAAAAGGTAACACAGATCGCGGTGATCGCCGCGGCTATGTGCGCGATGCTCTGCCAGGGGGCGTACGCCAAGGGCGTTGATACCAATTACACGCAGGTCAACGGCGAGGTCGCCAGAGGAGCGCGCAAGAAGTATACGAAACTTCGCGGCAAGGGCAAGGACTCTGTCACCCTGATGGTCTACATGATCGGGACGGATCTGGAGAGCCAGAGCGGAATGGGTACGGCCGATCTGAATGAGATGCTGTACGCCGGGATTACCAACCGGAATGTCAATGTGATCGTTCAGACGGGAGGCTGCAAGCGCTGGAAGAACTCTGTCATCAGCGCAGGGAAGCAGCAGCGCTGGTATATCAGCGACAAGGGGATAGGCCTGCTTGATGAGAAAGCTGCAGGCAAGATGACTGATGAAGCTGAATTGACTGATTTCATAAAATATTGCGCGAAGAAAGCCCCTGCAGACCGCTATATGCTGATCTTCTGGGATCATGGCGGCGGCTCTGTCAGCGGCTACGGGTATGATGAGACTCATCCGAATGATTCCATGAATCTTGGAGAGATATCCAAGGGACTGAAAGACGGCGGCGTAAAGTTTGATTTCATCGGTTTTGACGCGTGCCTCATGGGAACGCTGGAGACCGCGATCGCGGTAGAACCCTATGCGGATTATCTGATCGCGAGTGAGGAAGCAGAGCCGGGAACCGGATGGTATTATACCAACTGGCTGAAGCTCCTGAATGAGAATTCGTCGACCAATACCCTGAATCTGGGCCGTCAGATCTGTGATGACTTTACCACCAAGAATGCAATGTACGCGTCCAGTACGGGCACGACACTTTCAGTGGTTGATCTTGCGGAACTGAGCGGAACCGTCGAAGGAAAGCTCGGTGCTTTCGGAAAGGACCTGACCAGCCAGCTCAAAAGCAACAACTATCAGTCAGTTGCCTATGCGAGGAACGGGAGCCGTGAATTCTCCCCGGCGAACCGTCTGGACCAGGTAGATCTGGTCGATTTCTGCAATAACCTGAACACGACGGAGAGCAAGAGTCTTGCTTCCGCGATCCGGTCTGCTGTGAAATATAACCGCGTCAACGGCATGACCAATGCATACGGCCTGAGCATTTATTTCCCGAACTCCAGTCTGAAGAATGTTAATTCCATGATCCAGATCTGCGATGATATAGGCCTGGATGCAGAGTGGGCAGAAGGTATCCGCACTTATGCGACTCTGGAGCAGTCCGGACAGATCGTTGCAAACAACGGCTACAGCTACGGCAGCGGTTCCGGCAGCCTGCTTGACGTGCTCCTCGGCTCCGGAAGCTCAGGCTCCGGCTCCTACAACTACACCACCGGCTCCGGATCTTCCGGTGGCGGAAGCTTCCTGGGCTCCCTGTTCGGAGATGCTTCTTCCGGCTCCTACAGCAGCAGCTCCAGTACGGGCAGCCTGCTGGAGGCGCTTCTCGGCGGAGGGACGACTACCCAGCAGCAGTCCCAGAGCAGCGGTTCCGGTCTGCTGGACGCCCTGTTCGGCGGTTCCGGGAGTTCACAGTCCTACAACACCTATAACTCTTACGGCTCGATGAGCGAGCAGGACATCTACAATCTGCTCATGCAGGCTTACGGCCAGAGTGCAGGCGCAAATAATGCTTACAACAGCGGCTATTACAACACGGGCAGCTACGGCGGGACCTCTTCGAGCCTGCTGGATCTGCTGACCGGAGGGTATACATCCACCAGCGGTGCGACATACGGCGTAAATGACTACTCCTCGATCTTCGGTAATTCCGGGTACAGCACTTCCTCCGGAAATGACCTG
Source organism: uncultured Lachnospiraceae bacterium (assembly GCA_902803155.1). Taxonomy (GTDB): domain Bacteria; phylum Bacillota; class Clostridia; order Lachnospirales; family Lachnospiraceae; genus Porcincola. The sequence continues at coordinate 2,282 of CADCOU010000241.1, forward strand.
CTGAGCCTTGCCGCCCAGATGCTCTGCGGCCGCGCCATGGTCGGATCCGAGACTCTGGAGCTGATCGAGAAGGACGGGCAGAACGTGCTCGAACTGGACGAGGACATGTGGGAGCAGATCACGGATGTGGAACTGAACGTATTCGTGGACGACGGGGAAGGATATATCGACCTCGGACTCGACAATGTGATCGAATACAACGATGACGGAGACCTGATCGATTCCTGGGACGGAACCTGGCTGACCGTGGACGGACATCCGGTAGCTCTGTATCCGATCAGTGACGAAGACGCGGACGGCAACGACCTCTATATCACCACAAAGTACACGCCGGTGCTCGTAAACGGAGAGCGTTACAATCTGGTGATCGAGTTCAACGAAGAGACGGGAGTGGATCAGATCCTCGGCGTACAGGATGTGGTTCCGACCGGCGTTCAGCAGAAGGGATACCGTGAACTGGATCCGGGCGACATCGTCCAGCCTGTCTGCGACTACTTCACTTACGACGGAACCTTTGAGTCACAGTATACGCTGGGCGATCCGTTCATCGTACCGGAAGACGGGCAGTTTGCAGTCGCAAACATGCAGGTCACCGGCGGAAGCCGCATGCTCTATACGGCGCGTCTGACGGATATCTACCAGGCCAATTACTGGCTGCCGATGACCGAGTGGGCAGCGCCTGCTGAGGCTGACGAGGCCGCAACGGAAGCGGAATAAACGATAAGTGACCGGCACCGGATGAGGCAGGTTCCGGTTGCCTTATCAGGTGAACTAATGTAATATAGGTTATAGCTCTGACGGCAAGGTATCTTCCGAGCCGGAATAGCGGCGAACAGGAGAAAAAGAGGTCTCTGCGCCGGAGCGCAGAGACCTCTCTTTTATAATTCGGGAAATCCTGAATGATTTTTACAGGAGTGAAACATGCTCAAACTGGCGATATACGGAAAAGGCGGGATCGGCAAATCCACCATGACAGCGAACCTTGCCGCGGCGTTTGCCACACTCGGAAAGCGGGTTATTCAGATCGGATGTGATCCGAAGGCAGATTCCACCATCAATCTCCTCGGAGGAAAGGTCGTGGAGCCTGTCATGGATTATCTGAGGAGCCATGACGATTATCCGACGGACTACCGGCAGATCTCAAAAGAAGGCTTCGGAGGCGTCCTGTGTATCGAGACCGGCGGACCGACTCCGGGACTCGGCTGCGCCGGACGCGGGATCATTGCGACGTTCCAGCTTCTGGAAGAACTGGAGCTGTTTGAGACATGGAAGCCGGACGTGGTGCTGTACGATGTCCTCGGTGACGTCGTGTGCGGCGGATTTGCCGCGCCGATCCGCGAGGGTTATGCACAGCAGGTTCTGATCGTTACCAGCGGCGAAAAGATGGCGCTGTATGCGGCAAACAATATCCAGACCGCGGTAAAGAACTTTGAGGACCGCAGTTATGCAAAGGTCCTCGGGCTGATCCTGAATCACCGCAACGTGGAAAATGAAACAGAGAAGGTATCTGCATTTGCCAGGGAGCACGACCTTAAGATCGTCGGTGAGATCCCGAGGAGCGATGACATCATCCGGTATGAAGAAGAGGGAAAGACCGTGATCGAGGGAGATCCGGAACTGCCGATAAGCAGGACTTTCCTGGATCTTGCAGAAAGGCTCCTGGAGATATCAGACTGAACAGAGAATTGATCTGAACTGACTAAGACAAAAGCGCACAGAGGGAAGCCGGGAACAAAAGTAAACAGGAAAGAGAGCGGACGGAGAACGTATGGAGAACCTGAGAGCGCAATACTATACGGCGCAGCAGCTGAGTGAACTGGGAGAGGACAGGATTCCCTCCCTGTATTCCGTGACCTCTCATCTGGTATACAGCTCGCCCGCTACGCTCGCCTACAATTCGCCCGGCGCGGAAGGCTTCGGCGTCAAACGCGCGGGACTGGCGATCCCGGATTCCGTCATGCTGATCGTATCCCCGCCGTGCTGCGGGCGCAATACTTCCCAGATCAGTGAGATGCCCGGGTACCGGAACAGGTTCTTTTATCTGGAGATGGACGAGACGGATCTTGTTACCGGACGTCATCTGAGAATGATCCCGGATGCGGTTGCATCGATCCTGGCATCCCTGGAGAAGAAACCGTCGCTGGTAATGATCTGCGCGACCTGTGTGGACGCGCTGCTCGGAACAGACTGGGACAGAGTGGCGAGAGCAGCAGAGGAGAAGACGGGAGTGAAAGTCCGCCCCTGCTACATGTACGCCCTGACCAGGGAGGGAAGGAAACCGCCCATGGTCCATGTGCGCCAGTCGCTGTATTCCTTACTGGAAAAGACAAAGAGAAGGCGCGGAGCCGTAAA
>CADCOU010000242.1 GCA_902803155.1 uncultured Lachnospiraceae bacterium
CGTGATCGATCAGTTCGAGGAGGAGACCGGCATCCAGGTGGTTTATGAGGAATTCGAGACCAATGAGATCATGTATCCGAAGGTTGCGGCAGGAGCTGCGACTTATGACCTGATCTGTCCGTCGGACTATATGATCGCCAAGATGATCGACAATGACATGCTCCAGCCGATCAATTTCGACCATATCCCGAACTATAAGAACATCGACGAGACCTATCTTGAGCAGTCGAAGGGATTTGATCCGGAGCTTCAGTATTCGGTTCCGTACTGCTGGGGAACCGTCGGCATCCTCTATAACAAGAGCATGATCGAAGAGGGCGATACAGTCGATTCCTGGGAGATCCTCTGGGATGAGAAATATAAGGATAATATCCTGATGCAGGATTCCGTGCGAGACGCCTTTATGGTTGCGGAGAAGCTGCTTGGCTATGATATCAATACGGTCGATGAAGAGGAATTGAAGGCCTGCACCGAGAAGCTGATCGAACAGAAGCCCCTGGTCCAGGCGTATGTCGTCGACCAGGTGAGAGATAAGATGATCGGCGGAGAGGCAGCTCTCGGCGTCATTTATTCCGGTGAGGCGATCTATACTCAGCGTGAAAACGAAGATCTGGAGTATGTGATCCCGAAGGAAGGCTCCAACGTATGGATCGACTGCTGGGTCATGCCGAAGGACGCGCAGAACGTTGAGAATGCGGAGAAGTTCCTGGACTTCCTCTGCCGTGGCGATATCGCGTATAAGAACTTCGATTACATCACGTACGCGACTCCGAACAAGGCTGCGAGAGAACTGATCGAGGATGAGGAGATCCGCAATTCCACCATCGCGTTCCCGACGGCCGACATGCTGGAGAACAGCGAGGTATACACTTACATCGGCGAGGAAGGCGACGCGCTGTACGCCAAATACTGGGACAAGGTGAAGTCAAGCTGAAGAACAGGGCAGCCTCAGGGCTGTGATCCGGACTGAGAAACTGAAAGGGCCTGCGGAGGGAGCGATCCTTCCCGGGCTCTTATCTGTGGTTGTACGTGATCCGCAGGTTTGCTGAAGGGGGGGCAAAAACCCTTGCATCGTGTATATTCTGTGTCGCTTCTGTACATTTCCGCGATAGTTGTGTAAAATATCACGGTTAACACATGTAAACCGGAAAGAAAGGAAACCTGGTTTTATCATGAAATTTCTCAAAAATATGGAACGTCGTTTCGGACGTTACGCTATACATGAACTGCCGGTGATCATGATCGCGTTCCAGGTGGTCGGGTATACCCTGGCCATGCTGGCACCTAAAATGCTGAGCTGGGTATGTTTTGATCCGGGGGCAATCTGCCGCGGACAGATCTGGCGCCTGGTGACCTGGGTTCTCATGCCGCCGTCCAGCCTGGATATCTTTACAGTTATCATGCTGTTTTTCTATTACTGGATCGCCCGGACACTTGCCAATACCTGGGGTGACTTTTATTTCAATGTCTTCATTCTGGGAGGCATCCTGATCACGGATATCGGCATGATGATCGCGTACTCAGTATTCCGTTCGCTCGGAACGCCGGCGTCGCTGCTCAATATTGCGGCGATAAGCGCGGTCGTGACCACGTACTATATCCAGACTACGATACTCCTGGCGTTTGCGTTTACCTATCCGAACGCACAGGTGCTGCTGTACTTTGTCATCCCCATAAAGATGAGCTGGCTGGGAATCTTTGAAGCTGTCATGCTTGTATATTCCTTTATCAAGTCCCCGCTCGCGGCGCAGCGCCTTGTGATACTGCTGGCAATCGTGAATATCGTCATTTATTTCCTGATGACGAGGGATCTGAAGAGACTCAGTCCGAAACAGGCTGCCGGAAAGGCGAAACAGCGAAGAACTCCAGGAGCGGGATGGGGCAGTACATTTTCACACAGAAACAGCGTCCATACGGGGACTTCGGCAGGCAGCAGGCAGAACGCGCAGGGCAGCACCAGCAGGAGAAGCGCTGCCGGCTATACACAGATCTATCCGAATGGGGCCAGGCACAGATGCACGATCTGCGGCAGGACGGAACTGGATGATGAGAAACTGGAATTCCGTTTCTGCTCCAAGTGTGAAGGGAATCACGAATACTGCCAGGATCACCTGTTCACGCATCAGCATATAAAGAATGGCGTACCAGGCGGACAGCAGTAGAAAGAAGGATATTTTGAGCAATTCGGGAACAGAAGCAGCTCAGAGAAGCAGGAAAGGAAAACAGGACAGCGGGAGTACAGGAAATGTGCGCAGAGGAAGGATCGTCAGATCGTTTCTGCTGATGGCACTGATGCTTGTCCTGACCATCCTTGCCATGCGCGCAGGCACTGCTTTTCCCGCCCAGAAACCGCAGGAGCGGTTCGTGCTCGATGATCTGGTGGACCTGATCGCGGCTTATAAAGCCGGCATATGCATCGTCCTGAGCATCCTGTGCGGACTGTATATGTACCTCAGCATCGGAAGAGGACTGTTTTCAAAGATTCATACAGTCGTCGCAGCGGTCCTGATACCGGCGCTTGCCTTTCTGATAACGGAGGCCTACGGGAGGGGCTACTGGCATGTCGGTGCGCTGCTTTCCTATAAGACCGCCGCGCCGTTCAGCTCCATGTTTCTCCTGAACATGCTGCTGTTTTATCTGTTTTATCTGTTTCTGACATTCCTGTTCGGGAACTTCAGGACCGGATACTGCACAGCGTCGGCGATACTGATGGCAGTCGCGATCGTCAACTTCTATGTAGTTCAGTTCCGGGGCAGTCCGATCGTTCCGTGGGATCTTTTTTCGATCCGCACAGCGGGAAATGTGGCAGCTGAATACGAATACGCAATCTACTGGCAGATGCTTCTTGCAACCTTCGGATTTGTCTTCCTGCTGCTTTTTGCCGGAAAAATGAATGCGAAGCTTCGTATCCTGCCGCTCCGTCTCATTGGGTGCGCTGCAGCTCTGGCTGCCCTTATATTTCTGGTCAGCGGCCTGCAGAAAGAAGACGTCAAGTCCTTCTGGGGGCTTGATACGACTCTGTTTACGCCGAATGTGCGGTACGCAAAAAACGGTTTCTGGCCGGCTTTCCTGTCGAACCTGTCCTTCCTGAATGTGGAGAAACCGGAAGGATACAGCCCTGGGAGAGCGGAGGAGATCGCCGGGGAGGCGCAGGCAGAGTATCAGGAAAAGCATGGGGCAGACCTTTCTGATACAGATAACAGGAAACCGAATATCATCATCATCATGAATGAGGCTTTCTCTGATCTGAGCGTGCTTGGCGATTTCAGGACGAGCGAAGATTACATGCCGAATTTCCGCTCCCTGATGGAGGACTATACTTCGGGATACCTGATGGTATCGGTCAAGGGCGGTAATACGGCGAACACGGAGTATGAGTGCCTGAGCGGTGATACCACGGCATTCCTTCCGCCCGGTTGTGTGGTATTCCAGCAGTACATTAACGGGGAGGTACCGACTGCGGCCAGCTGGCTGAAGGAGCAGGGCTACACGACCATCGGCATGCATCCCTATAACGGAAGCGGATGGGAGAGAGACCGTGTCTACCCGCTGATGGGATTCGATGAATTCCTGGATCTGAATGATTTCACCGGTGCCGATAAACTGCGCAATTATGTCAGCGACCGCGGCGCTTATGACAAGGTGATCCGGACGTTTGAGTCAAAGGAAGAGGGGGAGCGCCAGTTTATCTTCCTCGTCACGATGCAGAATCATTCCGGATATGCTCCGAAATCCACCGATAACGGGTTTACGGAAGAAGTGATGCTGACGGATGCTCCGCTTCAGACGCCTGACGTTGTGGCTGCCGAACGTTACCTGACGCTGATGAAGTATTCGGACCGGGCGTTCGGTGAGCTGATCGATTACTTTGAGAAAAATGTCGACGAACCGACTGTAATCGTCATGTTCGGAGATCATGAACCGGGAGATTACATTACAGACGTGATCGATGACCTGGTTGGAAATGAATCCTTCGCGACTGCGTCGGACAACAGCGGAGCCTCAGATTCTACTCAGGAATCGCTTGAGGATGTCCAGAAGCATTACCTGGTCCCCTATGTCATCTGGAATAATTTCGGTGCTGAGAAGAGAAACGATGCGGACCTGATCAGTTCCAATTATCTGTGCCCGCTCATACTTGAGAGTGCAGGGATCGAACTGAATCCTTATCAGCAGTTCCTGCTTGAAACACGGGAGAAGATCCCGGCGGTTGCAGCGGGAGCCTGGGTGGATGCGGACGGTGCATACCACAGCTGGGCCGGGAAGGAAGACGATACGGAAAACACGAAGATCATCAATGATTATCATATTTTACAGTATAATCATCTGAACGATCCGAAGAACCGCGTTGACAGTATCTTCGGTTCGCAGCAGACAGAGAAATAAAGTCTGCAGTTTTGCACTGCAGGCCGGGAAATAATAAGCAGCATCCGCGCCGCGGAAGAACTGAAGAGGGAGTTCGTATGAAAAAGAGTTTTGTTTCGCTCCATGATGTACAGGAGATCGTAAAGACTTATCCGACGCCGTTCCATATCTATGATGAGAAAGGGATCCGGGAAAATGCCAGACGCGTGTACGATGCATTTTCATGGAATCCGGGATTCAGGGAATATTTTGCGGTGAAGGCTACGCCCAATCCGTTCCTTCTGAAGATCCTTCATGAGGAAGGCTGCGGATGCGACTGTTCTTCCCTTACCGAACTGATGCTGTCAGAGGCATCCGGCATAACAGGGGAGGAGATCATGTTCTCCGCCAATGACACGCCGCCTGAAGAATTCCGCAAAGCAGCGGAGCTCGGCGCTATCATCAACCTTGACGATATCACGCATATCGACATCGTGGAGAAAGAACTTGGAAAACTTCCGGAGACTATGAGCTGCAGGTTCAATCCGGGCGGCTTTTACAAACTGTCGAACGGTATCATGGACAATCCCGGCGATTCCAAATACGGGATGACAGACGAACAGATCTTTGATGCATTCCGGATCATGAAGGAGAAAGGAGTTAAGCATTTCGGGATCCACGCCTTCCTGGTGTCCAATACAGTCGGCAACGATTATTATCCGACTCTTGCCGCGACACTGTTCAAACTTGCGGTACGCCTGAAGAATGCGACGGGAGTTCATATCTCCTTCATCAATCTGTCCGGAGGCGTCGGGATCCCGTACCAGCCGGATGCGGTCGGCGCGGATATTAAGAAGATCGGTGAAGGCGTACACGAAGTCTATGACCGTATCCTGGTAAGGAACGGAATGGAAGACGTGAGAATCTTTACTGAGATGGGACGTTTTATGATGGGCCCGTACGGCAGCCTTGTCACGCGTGCAATCAACGAGAAGCACATCTACAAGGAATATATCGGTGTGGACGCGTGTGCCGCGAATCTGATGCGCCCCGCCATGTACGGCGCCTACCATCACATCACAGTCCTCGGGAAAGAGGATCAGCCCTCAGACCAGACATATGACGTGGTTGGTTCCCTCTGTGAGAACAATGATAAGTTTGCCATCGACCGCCGTCTGCCAAAGATCGATATGGGTGATTATCTGGTGATCCATGACACGGGTGCGCACGGTTTTTCGATGGGATACAATTACAACGGAAGACTGTGGTCCGCAGAGCTTCTGAAGAAAGAAGACGGGAGTGTGCAGCTGATCCGGAGGGCAGAGGAGCCCAGGGATTATTTTGCGACATTTGACTGTTTCCCGGAGTACAGTATGCTGGCAGGACTGACCGGCCGGTGAAAAGGAGTTGCTGATGTTAAGGAAAGACAGAAACAGAAAAACAGACAGAAAACAAAGCGGGATCGTTTCAGCTGCAGTTCTGGCCGTGCTGCTTGCGTGGAGCCTGGCGTTCGGGGCTGCGGCGGCGGAAGGAATGTCCCAGGCAGAGACAGAGGCGGAATCCTCCGCCGAAACGGAATTTGCAAACGTGAAAGAATTCCTTGCGGATATCGAGGCAGTCGTGAATGACCGGCTTGCCATCTCCGATTCCTACACGGAAGCAGAACTCAGGATGATGACAAATGATGAGATTGCCGAGGCCAATCAGGCATGCTGCGAATCGGAACGGTGGTTCATGAACTATTACCGGAATGCCAGGTTTGAGAGCCGCAACATCCAGTATCTTTGCGATCAGTATCTGACAGGTCTTCAGAATCAGTTTGACGCATATGATTCCTGGAAGGAAAAACAGGATATCGATGCTTACAACGAACTGTGGGAAGCGGGTTTTTCCAAGAGGGCAGTCGCTGTAGTGGAGCTGAAGGATTTTTACGGAGCCAGTTTCACAGACATCTCCGATATGCAGAAGAAGGCGGATGAACTGGAGACGCTGGATGAACCTGTAAAGCAGAAAGCTTCGGAAGAGACGATCAGAAAAGTACAGGAAGATCTGAACAAACTGAAGTTTCCGGTAGGCAGCGTGGACGGCGACTGCGGTTACCGTACGGTCCAGATGGTCAGACGTTTCCAGAAGCTGTACGGATACGGCCCTGCGGACGGTATCCTGGACGAGGATCTTCTGTCGCAGCTTGAAGCGGAGGTGAAGAAGATATCTCCGGAAGAGGAAGAGACAGAAGAAACGGAAACCACTGCCGGGGAAACCAAAACAGAAACAGAAGCAAAGACTGAAACAGAGGTTTCCGCACAGGATAGCGCGGAGACTGAGACAGAAGCATCGCAGGAGAAGGAGCGTCAGGGCTGAAGTGACCGGATTCAGAAGAAAACATGAGAAACGAAATCCCCGCAGAACCAGCCGCCCGTCTGTGAAATACGTCTTTTTGCTTATGGTCTTTCTTTCTGCCGCATGTATCCTTCCGGTACGTGCCGACAGCCTTAAGAACATCATGGAATCACACAAGGACGAGATCATCACGCAGTGCCGGGAATACGGTATCTGGCCGTCGGCGGTGGTCGGCATGGCGGGCGTGGAGTCGGGTTATGCGTCAGTCTCCGCGCTGGCAGGAACTTATAATAATTTCTGGGGACTATCACGTTCTGCCTACATCAATAACATCATTCCATGCGGGAGCGTTTACGGCGGATTTGCGTCCTTTTCAAGTTTCTCGGACGGACTGAAAGCTTATCTGATCTGGTTCTGGCAGGGCAATTATCCGGGAGTCGCGGGCGTGCTCCGCAATCTGCATTCCACTCCGGAGCAGATGTACAGCGCAGTCATTGCCAGCGGCTATATGACCGGGACGGCAGGATACTATGAAGGGATCATTGCAAACGCGCGTGCAGTCGGTGCGGACAAGTGGGATGACCTGGCTTTCCCGGACGGGAGGAAGTACATCCCTTATGTAGAAGGGATGCCGGATTCCAGAGAGGTCGGGGTCTATGATTATCCGGCTGACCGCTACAATACCCATGTCGAGATAGAACGCCTGCTTTCCGAAGAGCCAGCCGGATCCGATGAGGAGATATCCTTTGACCAGCTGCACTTCGAGAGCGACGATGAGAAGAAAGTGCTTAAGAAACTCCGGAGCGAGCGACGGATAGAGGAGAGTGAGAGTGAAGAAGAGCACAGACTCTCCATAAATATGAAGTAGCTGCAGCATCCGGAAGATAAAAGGACTGCAGTAAAGAACGCAGAATAAACCACAGAAAAAACCTCAGGACCAGCGGAAAATTACGGTCCTGAGGTTCCTTTTTATGCCGGTGGTGGGACTCGAACCCACACGTGGTTGCCCACAAAAGATTTTGAGTCTTCCTCGTCTGCCATTCCGACACACCGGCGGAAAGATCCGTTTCTGTCTGAAGCGGAAACATGTGCATCATAACACAGTTTCCCTGCAGAGACAATAACGAATGAGGACGGGGGGTCAATCCCGGTCAGAGCGTCTGTTTTGCGTCATACTCAGAAGCGCATCCTGCAGGATCCTGGAAAAGTTGACGTGATGTGCTTCACCGTATGCGTTGAGCCACGACGGGATCGTAATGTTCTTGCGTACGGATTTCTGGGCGTGAGCGTCTGAATATGCCCCCATGTCAAGTACGATGTAATTGAGGAAATCATCCGGGTCGTCGATCTCTATCTCCGAGTGATCAGAAGCGGGCGGCACATCTTCCCCATTTTCCATAAGCGTCAGGATACAGCGGCTTGCCTGATCCGCCGCGTTCTCGATCGCTTCTTCCAGACTGTCACCGAATGCAGTGCAGTTCGGAAGATCCGGAAATGTCACATCATAACCGCCCTCATCAAAATAGGGAGTGAAAATTGCTGGATAGATCAATTTCATGGTGTCGTCTTCTCCTATCTAACTGATACCATTATTAATGCACACTGTGCGTATAAAATCAAGTATAATATGCGGCTTCTTCCGGACCGGTGCCGGAATGGATTTCAAGCTGTGTTTCAGATGGATACCATGGTATACTGTGCCTGATAACAGAATAGAATGGAGATATTACAGGGAGATTGATTATGAAGGCTGTAAGCTGGAACGTAAACGGATTGAGAGCGTGTATGGGGAAGGGATTCCTGAATACTTTCCAGGAACTGGACGCTGACCTGTTCGCACTTCAGGAAACCAAGCTCCAGGAGGGGCAGATCGACCTTGTGCTTCCGGAAGGATACCATCAGTACTGGAATTATGCCGAGAAAAAGGGGTATTCCGGAACAGCAGTCTTTGCGAAGAGGGAGCCTCTGCAGGTTTCATTCGGGATCGGTATGGAGGAACATGACCATGAGGGACGTGTCATAACACTGGAATATCCGGAGTTTTTCTTCGTCACCTGCTATACACCCAATTCACAGGACGGACTGAAACGTCTGGATTACCGGATGAAATGGGAGGATGATTTCCAGAGTTACATCAGGAGTCTGGATTCGAAGAAGCCAGTCATAGTATGCGGCGATCTGAACGTAGCCCACGAGGAGATCGATCTGAAGAATCCGAAGACGAACCATAAGAATGCCGGTTTTTCCGATGAGGAGCGGGCTAAGATGACGCAGTTCCTGAGTTCGGGTTTTACTGATACATGGAGATTCTTCAATCCGGATCTCGAGGGGGTATATTCCTGGTGGAGCTATCGTTTCAAAGCGAGAGAGAAGAATGCCGGATGGCGCATCGATTATTTTCTGACATCGAAATCCATCGATGACAGGCTGACCGGCGCAAGGATCCATACGGAAGTGTACGGCTCCGACCACTGTCCGGTAGAACTCGATATCGATATGTAGTGATATGATAGGGGATGGTGCAGAAGCGGGAACTGAAGCATCTCGGGAAAAATCAGCCGCAGCTGAGACAGCTGCGGCTGGTTTTATACGAATGAGCAGTAATCGTGAAAGGGTTTATTTCAACAGCGGCATGGCGATCGTGGCGAGTCCGAGAAAGAAAAAGAATCCGAGACAATCGGTGACGGTGGTCACGAAAACGCTGGAGGCAAGCGCGGGATCAATGTGAAGCTTTTCGAGGAGGATCGGAATCAGGAAACCGGAGAGTGCGGCACATACCATATTCAGGATCATTGCAAGTCCTGCGATCAGGCCGAACCATGGATTGAAGTTGTAAAACATGGCGATCCCGGCAACCAGAGCACCGATCACCAGACCGTTCAGGAGCCCGGCAAAGATCTCCTTTAACAGGATCGATCTGGCGTTGTCTTTATCGATCTCATCGAGCGAGAGGGCGCGCACGACCATGGTGAGAGACTGCGTTCCCGCATTTCCTCCCATTCCGGAGATGATGGTCATGACGGCAGACAGCGCAACGATCTTCTCGATCGTCCCGTCGAATTTCGCAATGACAGAGGAGGCAAGGAGCGCGGTGAACAGGTTCACGATCAGCCACGGGAGCCGGCTCTTGACTGACTCCAGAACCGTGCCGTCGATCTTTTCTTCTTTGTTGACACCGCCCATGTGGTAGATGTCCTCGGTAGCCTCTTCGTTGATGACGTCGATGACGTCGTCAACCGTGACGATACCGATCATCTTACCCTGATCATCCACTACCGGAAGCGCGGGATATCCGTATTTTGAGAACTCGTCCGCAACGTCCTCCTGGTCAAGGTTGGCATTGACGGAAATGACGTTGGTGTTCATGATCTCCTCAATCCTTGTATCGAAAGGAGCCATGACAAGATCGCGCAGGGAAACGACTCCGAGCAGCGTGTAGTCTTCTTTGTTGACAACGTACATATAGTAGCTGGTCTCGGCGTCCACTTCTGTTTTCAGATAGTTCAGCGCCTTCATGACCGTGTTCGACGCGTAGATCGCGATGAACTGCGTGGTCATGATGCCGCCGGCGGTATCTTCGTCGTATTTCAGGAGTTTGGTGACATCCGTCTTGGTCCGGCCGCGAAGGAGGGACTTGATCACAGCCTCTTTGTTGTCATCTTCCAGCTCCTGGATCAGGTCGGCGATCTCGTCGACACTCATCCGGTTCAGGACAGACCGGGTCCGGTCCGGATCCATGACCTTCAGGATATCGTACTTATCATCATCGTCTGCTTCATCGATGACGTCAGCGAGGAAATCATCCGGCAGGGCAAGCAGGTACTTGTAATCGCTGCCGGCTTCTTCCTGGACTGCTTCCAGAACGTCGGCGGGATGCGTCTCATCTACGAGACGCTGGATGTTGTCGGGCACACCGCTCGTCAGTAATCTGGTAATATCCTTGAAATCTGCCATGCGGGGTTCCTCCTTTCTCCATACTTCCCTTTATTATATCATGCAGAAAAAGAAATGACATCCCTAAACAGGATGCCATATGGGGCTTGATATGTCAGACGCAGAGTGTCTTGCAGGCTGAGAACGGAGTAATCTCAGGAATGAAATGAACAGCCGCAGTCAGCTCTCTGTTTCCGCAGTCATAATGTAATTGTTCCCGCGGATATGTGAGATGATGTCATCTCTGTCGACCACCTTGTTGGGGCGCAGGGAGATAAGCGCTTCATAGTAATCCGAGACCTCTTCATTGCGGGTTACCTGCAGGTCAGTGATCGCCAGCCCGTTGTCTTTGCAGTAGCGCATGACCGAATCCAGTGCCTTGCGGTGATTGTAGGTCAGGCGTATGGAGAACTCGGGGAGATACCGGATACTGTATCCGATATTTGCAAAGACATTCTGGATCAGTATCACGATAGCGGTCGCAATAATGCCGCCTTCATAGAATCCCGCGCCGATCGAGAGTCCGACGATACCGGTCGCCCAGAGACTGGCAGCTGTCGTAAGTCCTTTGATCGTCTGTTTCCTGGTCACTATGATCGTTCCGGTACCCAGGAAACCGAGTCCGGATATGACCTGTGCGCCCATCCGGGAAATATCTGTCGGGAGCAGCAGATTCAGATACATGAAATGACCGGTCATGGAAGCAATAGCGGCTGCCATGCATACCAGGGTATGCGTTCTCAGACCTGCGGGCCGGTTCTTGGCTGAGCGCTCAAGGCCGATAATGCTGCTGCAGACAACTGCAAGGACCATGCGCAGAACCATGGAGCCGAATGTAATATCTCTGAATGGATCAAAAATCTTTAGCATGACGTCTCCGGAATATCCCGTATAACGGGCTGTTTTTTACTGGATCAGTTCCTTGATCGAACGTACACAGGGCAGCTCCGCGATGGAAGAAAGCATCTCTGAGTGAGAGGCGTGCCCCCGTTTCATTTTGATATCGAAGATCGCACCGGGCGGAGTATCGGACTTTTTTCTCCCGCGCTCCACGTCGATATCGAAGATCTGCGCCTGCTGACGCTGTATCACTTCTGTGATCTTTGCGACATCTTCGATCGAGTCGAATTCAACGTAGAAAGAAATATTGCGCATCCGGCGTTTGAAAGCTATTTCGACCGGCCTGAAGAACTCCATGGAAGAGACCAGAAGCAGTATGGATACAAGAACGAGTTCATAGAAACCGGCTCCTGCAGCAAGTCCCATACATACCGAACCGACCAGTCCGATCGCGGTAGTCAGACCTGAAACCTGCTGATGGGAGGCCGCCATAATGGACCCCGCGCTGAGGAAACCGATCCCGGCGATTACCTGGCTGGAATAGCGGGAGACATCAAATTTCATCCCTACGACCTCAACTGCAGGCGCCCATCCTGTTTTCAGCATCTGATAGTCGAACAGGGCAAGCAGAAGCGTGAGGGAAGCTCCCAGGCTTGTAAGCATATAAGTGCGGAGTCCTGCCGCACGTTTTTTCCTTGCTCTTCCGTAACCGATCGCACAGCCGCCGAGAGTCGCGATCATCAGACGGAGAAGAACGGTCCAGAATGTAAATTCTCTTAACGGGTCCAGTATGGTAAGCATAATAATCCTGTCTGTCTCTTTTTCAGTGTTCAGACCTGCCCGGGGTCTGAATGATTCAGGAAAAACCCCATATATCATAGATGCAGAAACCGTATCGTGCAAGATGGATTGTTAATATTCAGAGACAGAATGGTAGAAATGATAGTGGTTTTTTTTCATATGCAGATGCTATATAATACCAGTTGCAGATGCATGAAGAGGGGGATGCCCATGAATTGTGTGAGGACGCAGCAGCTGATCAAACCGTATCTGGACGGATATCTGTCAGACAGAGAACTGGAAGAGTTTCTGAATCATGTACAGACCTGCCCGGACTGTTTTGATGAACTGGAAGTCTACTTCTCTGTTTACCGGACGCTTGCTGACGTAGACGAGAAGGGAGACTACAATTTCAGAAAGAAACTGCGGCGGAAACTGGACGGTTCCCGGGCGTACCTGACACGGCGAAGCCAGAGCAAGGCACTGAGGACCGGGATGATCCTTGCGGCAGAACTGGCTCTGGCCGCGGCTTTCTGGGGACTGTTCAGCAATCCCGGCAGATATTATGACAGATCAGGGTCTGCCGGACAGGATAGCGCCCGGACAGAACTGATTGCAGAAACTTCTGAAGAGGCAGGCTGAGGCTGTATATGAGTGAAAAAATAGTATTACTGGACGGACACAGTATCCTGAACAGGGCGTTCTACGGAATCCCGCTTCTGACAAACAGTGCCGGGATCCATACCAATGCTGTATATGGATTTCTGAACATTCTGTTCAAAGTGCTGGACGAAGAGCAGGCGCAGTATCTGGCGGTTGCTTTTGATCTGCATGCACCGACTTTCCGGCATAAGCGATATGAGGCATACAAGGGAACGCGTCATGCCATGCCTGATGAACTGCGGGAGCAGGTGCCTCTGATCAAGAAGATGCTCACATCCATGGGCGTTCCGCTTATGATGCTGGAAGGGTATGAGGCGGATGATCTGATCGGGACTGTCTCGAAGTTTGCAGAACAGCAGGGACTGGATGTCAGGATTATATCCGGTGACCGTGATCTGCTTCAGCTGGCTTCCGAACGGACTATGGTCCGTATACCGAAGACAAAGAAGAGCGGGACGGAAGTAGAGGATTACTACGCCTCAGACGTGCAGGACAGATACCAGGTGACCCCGTCCGAGTTCATTCAGGTGAAGGCACTGATGGGCGATGCGTCCGATAATATCCCCGGAATTCCCGGAGTCGGAGAGAAGACTGCGACGAAGATAATATCAAAGTACCATACGATTGAAAACGCATATGCTCATCTGGATGAAATAACACCGGCCCGCGCGCAGGCTTCCCTCAGAGATTACTGGGAAGATGCTCAGCTTTCTTTATGGCTTGCGACTATAGACAGAGACGCACCGTTTGAACTGGATTTTGACAAGGCGCGGATGGATTCTCAGCATGCAGCCCTTTATACTGCGGATGCACTCGCTTTTTTGAGAGAACTGGAACTTCGCACCATGGTGAACCGTTTTCTTGCTCATATGGACAGTGTTCCCGAGCAGGAGTCAAAGGAAGAGGAGATTCCATGCCGGGTTGTGATGGGAAGCAGACGGGCATCAGATTTCGGACCGATCGGAGATTACCTGATTCATCAGAACTCTGCAGGAACGGATGATCCGGAGACTGCTGAAGTCCTTCTGAAAGCCTGTTCCGAACCACGGATAGGGCTGCACATACTCTCAGACGGAGATGTGCTGATCGGAGCTGCGATCGCACTGGAAAAAGAGGATATCTTCCTTGCACAGGCAGATCCATC
The DNA here is from genome assembly GCA_902803155.1 of uncultured Lachnospiraceae bacterium. Classification (GTDB taxonomy): domain Bacteria; phylum Bacillota; class Clostridia; order Lachnospirales; family Lachnospiraceae; genus Porcincola. The sequence goes on from CADCOU010000242.1 coordinate 14,045, forward strand.
CGCTATAAGGGAACTCCTGAACGGATCGGAAAAGATCGATATGATTGATCTGAAAGAGCAGCTTTCTTTCCTGGATGAAGGGAACGGGTTTTCTCCTGATGCACAGAAGCGTTTTTTTGATGCGGCGATCGGCGCATATCTGTTGAATCCGCTCCCGGGAAACTATCCAGTTGACGCGATCTGTAAAGCCTATACCGGGAAACTGGTCCCGTCACAGACGGAACTGCTGGGAAAGAAGAGCATAGTGCAGGCTGCTGCGCTTGCATTCGGAGATCCGGATACTGCGGCTGTATCCGGGACAGGCAGGGATGCCGGCGGACCGGCGGATCCGGAAAGCGCGATGACGGCCATCGTACGTCTGGCCTGTCTCCATGCCCGGACTGCGCTGGAGGCGGAAGACAGAATACGGTCAGAACTCCGCGAAGAAGGCATGGAGAAACTGTTCTGCGAGATTGAGATGCCACTTGCATTTGTGCTCTACCATATGCAGAAGGAAGGCATCCTTGTCAGGGCAGATGAACTGAAAGAATACGGGGAGAAGCTGAGCGGGCGGATCGAACAGCTGGAGAGTGATATATACAGGCAGGCAGGAAAGGAATTTAACATCAATTCTCCCAAACAGCTCGGTCAGGTCCTGTTTGAGGATCTTCAGCTGCCATACGGGAAGAAGACAAAAACCGGATATTCCACAGCCGCGGATGTTCTGGAAAAACTTGCCGAAGAACATCATATCGTTGCGGATATTCTGGAATACCGTCAGCTCACAAAACTGAAGTCGACTTACGCGGACGGTCTGTCACAGTACATTGCGGACGACGGCAGGATACACGGAAAGTTTAACCAGACCATTACTGCAACAGGCCGGATAAGCTCGACTGATCCGAACCTGCAGAATATTCCGGTGCGGACGGAACTGGGAAGGGAATTGCGTAAAGTATTTGTCCCGAAAGACGGATCGAAATTTGTCGATGCAGATTATTCACAGATTGAGCTGAGAGTGCTGGCTCATGTATCGGGGGACGAGAATCTGATAAGGGCTTATAATTCTGCGGAAGACATTCATGCGATCACCGCAAGCGAAGTGTTCCATGTGCCGCTTGACGAGGTGACTCCACAGCTTCGGCGCAATGCGAAGGCGGTCAACTTCGGGATCGTATACGGAATCAGCTCGTTCGGACTGAGCCAGGGGCTGTCGATCACCAGGAAGGAAGCTTCCGAATTCATCGAACAGTATTTCCGGACTTTTCCGGGAATCAAGGCATTTCTGGACGGAGCTGTGGCAGACGCAAATGAGAAGGGGTATTCAGTGACGATGTTCGGCCGAAGGCGCCCGATACCGGAACTGAAGGAGTCCAATTTTATGCGCAGATCGTTCGGAGAGCGTGTGGCAATGAATGCCCCGATCCAGGGGACCGCTGCGGACATCATCAAGATCGCTATGGTCGGTGTCGACCGGAGACTTCGTGCAGAGAACCTGAAGAGCCGCCTGATCCTGCAGGTACATGATGAACTGCTGGTGGAAACCGATGAGAGTGAAGCCGCCGCGGTGCAGGAGATTCTCCGTGAGGAGATGGAAGGCGCGGCTGACATGCTGGTCAGGCTTGAGATCGATATGCATGTCGGTGACAGCTGGTACGAAGCGCACTGACATCCGGCGGATATGTGTATGAAAGTATTGGGAATCACAGGTGGCGTGGGCTGCGGCAAGAGCACGGTTCTTGCTTATCTGAAAGAGTGTTACGGGGCGTATCTGATCGAATGCGACCAAATCGCGCGGGAACTGCAGGAGGCCGGAGGAGTATGCGTGCCTCCTATGACAGAGCTGCTCGGAGAGCGCATCGTAAAGGAGGATGGCACCATTGACAGGCAGGAGATCGCCCGAATGGTGTTTGCTGACAGATCTCTTCTGGAGGAACTGAACGGGATCGTGCATCCGGCTGTTAAGGCGCGGGTAAGGGAACTCATACGACAGCAGCGGGAATGCCGCCTTATCGTGATCGAAGCGGCGCTGCTCCTGGATGATCATTATGACGAGATCTGTGATGAGATCTGGTATATCTATGCAGACGAGGATACCCGCAGGAAGCGTCTGAAGAGCAGCAGGGGATATACCGATGAGCGGATCACACAGATGTTCCGGAGCCAGCGGACAGATGAGAGTTTCCGTGCTCTGACACAGGTTACGATTGACAATTCGTCTGATAACATACAGAATGCGTTCGGACAGCTGGACCGGGAACTCGCCCTGAGAGGCGTGAGCCGGAGCAGGGATACTGTGTACACAGGATATGACTGAGCACCTGCAGACCGTTATCCGGCACACATGGTGCGGATACGGAAACGCCGCAGACAGAAAACCGGAAGGAAGGGACAGTTGGATTTTTACAGCATCGCCAGCGGGAGCAGCGGAAACTGCATATATATCGGATCAGATACTTCTTCCGTGCTGATCGATGCGGGGATATCCTGCAGACGGATCGCAGACGGACTGAAGCAGATCGGCAAAAGCCTGACAGATATAACTGCAGTTCTTGTTACCCATGAACACAGCGATCATATCTCCGGGCTCGGAGTACTGAGCCGAAAGGCGCATATCCCTGTATATGCGACGGCGCCGACCATACGTCAGATACAGCGGTATACACCTCTTGGACAGGTGGATGAGAATCTGTTTCATCCGATTGAAGCGGACCTGCCTTTTATGATAGGAGATCTTCATGTTGAAGCGTTTCATGTTTCACATGACGCTGCAGAGCCGGTAGCATACCGGGTGGAGTCCGGCGGGAAGGCTGCCGCGGTTGCGACCGATATGGGATGCTATAACCGGTATACTCTGTCCCACCTGCAGGATCTGGATGTTGTACTGGTCGAATCCAACCATGATGAGAACATGCTTCAGGTCGGGCCTTATCCGTATCCCCTGAAAAGAAGGATCCTGTCCGAAAAAGGACATATGTCGAATGTCACTGCCGGCATGCTGCTCACCCAGATCCTGAACGGTCATATGAAGACCGTATATCTGGGACATCTGAGCAAGACCAATAACTATGAAGCGCTTGCACATGCAACCGTGCTGGCGGAACTGGCCGCGGACAGACAGTGTCCTTACCGGGAAGGGGATATACCTATCATTGTGGCAAGCCGCGAGCATCCGATGGATCCGGTCCGTTTCTGAAAAATTATATTGTCACGCACTATACAGGTAAATGGAGATAATATGAAGAAGATTATCATTACAGTAGTCGGGAAGGATACCGTCGGGATCATCGCGCGTGTATGCACCTATCTGGCCGACAACCGGGTTAACATACTGGACATCTCGCAGACGATCGTCGGAGGGTATTTCAACATGATGATGGTCGCAGACCCGGAGCAGTCAACCAAGGATACCGGCACGATTGCAGATGAGCTCGGGAATGTCGGCAGGGAGATGGGGCTGTCGATCAGAGTCATGGGTGAAGACATATTTAACGCGATGCACCGGATCTGAACTATACAAGGGTGGTTTTACGATGATCAATATTCTGGAAGCGACAGAGACAGTTAAGATGATCACCCAGGAGAACCTGGATGTCCGTACGATCACAATGGGCATCAGCCTGCTGGACTGTATTTCTTCTGATCTCAGACAGCTCAATGAAAACATCTACAGGAAGATCACGACCTGCGCGAAGGACCTGGTGAAAGTGGGAAACGAGATCGAGAAGGAATACGGCATCCCGATCGTCAATAAACGCATCTCAGTGACCCCCATCGGGCTCATCGGGGCTTCAGCCTGCAGGAATTCTTCGGACTTTGTATCGATCGCGCAGACGCTGGATCGAGCAGCGAAGGAAGTCGGCGTCAATTTTCTCGGCGGTTTCTCTGCTGTTGTGTCAAAAGGTATGACAAAAGCAGAAGAAAACCTGATCCGGGCGATCCCGTATGCGCTCTCTTCGACTGATTTTGTGTGTGCTTCCGTCAATGTCGGCTCCACAAAGACTGGAATCGATATGGATGCGATCCGCCTGCTTGGTCAGATCATTCTTCAGACGGCGGAACTGACGAAGGAAAATGATTCCCTCGGATGCGCTAAGCTGGTGGTCTTCTGCAACGCTCCGGACGACAATCCGTTTATGGCCGGTGCATTTCACGGTGTGACTGAAGGCGATACTGTGATCAACGTAGGCGTTTCCGGACCCGGCGTGGTCAAGACTGCACTGGAGTCAGTACGGGGAGAGAGCTTTGAAGTGCTCTGCGAAACCATCAAGAAGACTGCGTTCAAGGTGACGAGAGTGGGTCAGCTGGTTGCGCAGGAGGCTTCGAAGAGGCTCGGAGTACCGTTCGGCATCCTGGATCTGTCGCTCGCGCCGACGCCTGCCGTCGGGGATTCCGTAGCGGATATCCTCTGTGAGATCGGCCTGGAGTATGCCGGTGCGCCGGGAACGACCGCTGCTCTTGCTCTGCTGAACGACCAGGTCAAAAAAGGCGGCGTCATGGCTTCCAGTTATGTCGGAGGCCTGTCCGGAGCTTTCATACCCGTATCTGAGGATCAGGGAATGATTAATGCGGCGGAGGCCGGCGCACTGCATCTGGAGAAACTGGAGGCAATGACCTGTGTCTGTTCGGTCGGACTGGATATGATCGCCATTCCGGGGGATACGGAAGCATCCACGATATCCGGTATCATTGCGGATGAGATGGCGATCGGCATGGTGAACGCAAAGACGACAGCAGTCAGGCTGATCCCTGTGATCGGAAAGGGAGTCGGGGAGAGTGTGGAATTCGGCGGCCTGCTTGGCCATGCGCCGGTCATGGCTGTGAACGGATTCTCATGCAAGGAGTTCATCTCGAGAAAGGGAAGGATACCGGCTCCGATCCATTCGTTCAAAAACTGAAGCGCTGCCGCGAATGAATTTAAAAATGAATATTTGCACTTAAAGCTTTAATAATATGCATTTTTGGGCTGAAATAAGCCGGAAAATGCATTTTTTATACTTGTCTTCCGGGCTGGATTGCCATATAATGCTTGGTAACTGTAAGTTTGCAACCAGTAGTTTATGTTAAGTTGAGAAGGAGTCTGATTATGAAAAAATACAGGAAGATCGCGGCGCTGCTTGCGGTAACGGCACTGGTACTGACCGGATGCAGCGGCTCAAAGAAAGAGACCGAGAAAGCTACGGAAAAGGCGGCCGCAGTTGAGACACAGGCTGCAGTTGAAGAAGCTGTTTCCGAAGCTGCCGCAGCGGTTGAGACAGAGGCGGCAGAAGCTGCAGCAGAAGTTCTGACCGAGGCGGAAGCAGGCGTTGAAGAAGTCATGACAGAGGCCGAAGCGATTCTCGCAGCGGCAGAGACGGAAGTGGAAGCGGCTGCTGAAGAAGTCATGACCGAGGCTGAAGAAGTTCTGGCAGCAGCGGAGACTGAGGCAGAGGAAGCCCTGGAGGAAGTCATGACCGAGGCTGAGGAAGTTCTTGCAGCAGCTGAGACGGAAGCCGAGGTTGATTTCGGTTCCGTGGCGACCGTTACGGACGGCAAACTGATCGTAGGAACCGAAGCCGGATTCGCGCCGTATGAGTACCTGGTCGGTGACAAGGTCGAAGGTATAGACATGGATATCGCTCAGAAGATCGCAGATGCGCTCGGAGTGGAACTGGAAGTTCAGAACATGGACTTCGACGGAGCGCTCCTTGCAGTGCAGCAGGGCAAGGTCGATATCGTCGCTGCAGGCGTCTCTGTAAGTGAAGAGCGTGAAAAAGTAATGGATTTCTCCGTCAAGTACGTGGATTCCAAAGATGTGATCGTGATCAACAAGGCGGATCCGAAGGTTGATGCGTCAACTCCTGAAGCTCTGGAAGGAAAGACTGTCGGCGTGCAGCAGGGCAACATTGCCGATCTCTGGGTCAGCGAGAATGCTTCTCCGAAGTCTGTCCAGCGCTACACGAAGTTTGTGCAGGCAGCACAGGATCTGGCGAACGGCAAGATTGACTGCATCGTCATGGACGAAGCTCCGGCACAGGAACTGGTCGCTTCCAATGACGGACTTGCGATCCTGGAAGGAGACGCACTGTTTGAGGATTCCTATGCGATCGCAGTCAAGAAGGGCAACGACGATATGACGGCTGCTGTAAGCGCAGTCATAACAGAGCTGCAGGAAAGCGGAGAGATGGATGAGATCATCGCTTCTCATTCTTCCGAGAGCAGCGCAGAGACCGAGGCGGAAGCCGCTGCGGCTGAGACCGAGGCAGATACGGAAGCCTGAAGATCTTAAAAGAGTAATCATTGACAGGGGCACCCTTTGAGGGGGTGCCCCATTTACAGGCAGGGATATATCATGATGGAATTACTGAAGAATATCGGGCAGGGGTTCTACAATGCCTGGTTTCCGGAGAGGCGCTATCTCGCGTATCTGAGCGGACTGCGCATGACTCTTCTGATCTCTCTGTTCGCCGTGATCATCGGTATAGCAATCGGTATCATACTGGCAGTGATCAGGGTTACTGCAAGAAACTCCCGCAATCTGGTCATACGGATCCTGAACCGGTTTGCCATCATCTACATCACGGTCATCAGGGGCACTCCCATGATCGTGCAGATCATGATCATCTACAATCTGATCTTCACCGCCCCGAACACCAATCCGATCGTCGTCGGAGCCGTCTGCTGCGGAATCAATTCCGGCGCTTACGTCTCAGAGATCATCCGGGCAGGCATCGAGTCGATCCCGATCGGACAGATGGAAGCCGGGCGTTCCCTGGGGCTGACATACTCCATGACGATGCGGACCATCATTCTTCCGCAGGCAGTCAAGAATATCCTTCCCGCGCTGGGAAATGAATTCATCGTACTGGTCAAGGAGACATCCGTCATCTCGGTCATTGCCGTCAATGATCTCATGAAGATGGCCGGCTACGTAGGTTCCAGGACCTGGGACGTCATACCGCCTTATGTGATTGCTGCCGCGATCTACCTCATCATGACGCTTGGCCTGTCCTCGCTGATGAGCTACTTTGAGAAAAAGATGGGAAGGGGGGACCGGAAATGATCGTTACCAGGAATCTGCAGAAAGAATTTGACGGCCATAAGGTCCTCTGCGGAATTGACCAGCACATCGAGAAAGGGGAGAAGGTCGTTGTCATTGGCCCGTCCGGGTCGGGCAAGTCCACCTTCCTCCGCTGCCTGAATATGCTGGAGGTGCCGACCGGGGGAGAAATCATATTTGAAGGCGTCACGCTCACTGACCCGAAGACAGACATAGATAAGATCAGGCAGAGAATGGGCATGGTGTTCCAGCAGTTCAACCTGTTCCCGATGAAGACCGTGCGTCAGAACATTACGCATGCGCCGGTCCTTCTGAAGAAAATGACGCAGAAACAGGCAGATGAGAGAGCGGATGAGCTGCTTGAGAGGATCGGTCTTCCGGATAAGGCAGATGCATATCCCGGCATGCTTTCCGGTGGACAGCAGCAGCGTATCGCGATCGCAAGGGCGCTGGCCATGGATCCGGATGTCATGCTGTTCGATGAACCGACCAGCGCGCTTGATCCTGAGATGGTCGGGGAAGTTCTTGAGATCATGAGAGAGCTGGCGGAAGACGGTATGACCATGATCGTTGTCACACACGAGATGGGATTCGCCCGTGAAGTCGGCAGCAGGATCCTGTTCATCGACGAAGGAGTCGTAGCAGAAGAAAATACCCCGTATGAGTTTTTCAATAATCCGAAGAACCAGCGCCTGCAGGATTTTCTGTCAAAGGTTCTGTAAGAAGGACCTGCAGGAAGGTTCCGTGAGAAGGTTCCTGAAAAGGGACCTGCAAGAAAGGCCTGCGAGAATGTCCATAAGACAGTCCCGGGCCTGCATTTTTAGGAGAAAGGGCAAGAAATCAAAACACGATGGCAAAAATGCATAATGAAATCGATTCATCTTTTTGCTAATTTATAGGAGACTGATTAAGGAATTTCCATCATAATCCCCAAAACAACCTGGAAATATGAGGATTTCTGTAACAGGAGGAAACGAAATGGGAACTGTTCTTGAGTTTCAGCACATTTCGAAATACTTCCCGGGCGTGAAGGCACTGGATGATGTCAGCTTTCAGGCGTTCGGCGGCGAGGTGCTCGCTTTCCTGGGCGAGAACGGAGCCGGAAAATCGACATTGCTGAAGACACTCAACGGAGACTATCAGCCAACGAGCGGGACTTACCTGCTGGACGGTGAGGAGAAACATTACAGATCTCCCCATCAGGCGATCGAGGATGGCGTCAGCATTATTTACCAGGAAAGGCAGATCCTCCTGGAGCTGAGCGTCGCCGAGAATATTTACCTCGGCCGCATGCCGTCGAACGGGCTGGGAATCATAAACAGCGCGGAAGCCAACAAGATGGCGCAGAAGATCATCGACGATTTCGGCCTTCCGATCAAACCGACCGAGAAAGTCAAGAACCTTTCGATCGCGTATCAGCAGATGGTCGAGATCATGAAGGCATACAGCAGGGAGAACCTGAGGGTCATCGCGTTTGACGAGCCGACGGCTTCCCTGTCGGACGCAGAGATCCGGAGCCTGTTCGATATCATCCGCAAACTGAGGGATGAAGGAAAGGTTGTGCTGTATGTCTCACACCGTATGAGTGAGATCAGGCAGATCACGGATAAGGTGGCGATCTTCAAGGACGGCCGGCATATAGGCGTGTACGAGACAGGAAAGATCACGGACGCAGAACTGATCAAGCTGATGGTCGGCAGGGATCTCGGAGACATATACGCATCCCTGGACAAGGACAAGGTGATCGGAGACGTTCTGCTGGATGTTGAAAATGTATCTTCCGATTATGTGAAGCCGGTTTCCTTCCAGCTGCACAGAGGAGAGGTCCTCGGATTCTCAGGGCTTGTCGGTGCGGGAAGAACGGAACTTATGCGGGCGATCATCGGGGCCGACAGGCGCAAGACCGGAACGATAAAGCTGAACGGAAAAAAGATCGAGAACCGGTCTCCGAAAGAGGCGATGAGGAACGGCATCATGCTGGTGCCGGAGGACCGGAAGCTCCAGGGACTGCTCGGCAATCTGGATGTTGCGGGCAACATCGATATCGCGTCCCTGTATCAGAATTCGAACTCTCTGGGTATTATCGATACAAAGAAAGAGAAGGAGATGGCCCTGAAAGGGATCCAGGAGTTTTCGATCAAAACGCCTTCCATGAACAAAAAAGTTCTGGAGCTGTCAGGCGGAAACCAGCAGAAATGCATCGTTGCGAGGGCGGTGGCGACCAGCCCGCAGGTGCTGATCCTGGACGAGCCTACCAAAGGTATCGATGTCGGAGCGAAGAGTGAGTTCTATGAGATGATCTGCCGGTTCGCGAAACAGGGACTCGGCGTGATCCTGATCTCCTCCGAGCTTCCGGAAGTGATCGGTCTCAGCGACCGGATCATTGTTATGAGAGGCCTGGAGCAGTCAGGAGAGATGCCTGCCAGTGAGGCTACTGAAGACAAGCTGCTTGCACTGGGAATGGAGGAATAACGCCATGAATGAGAAGAAGAAAATCACATCGATCATAGGAGGGGACAAGATCGTCCTGGTCGTTGCGATCATTGCCGTGTTCGCTCTGTTCACCTCTCTGAATAAAAACTTTATGACCACCCAGAACATGATCAACCTTCTGGTGGCATCCTCACTGGTCGGAATGGTTGCGATCGGGCATACCTACCTGATCATCGCCAGACAGAATGACCTCTCTCCGGGATCACTTGCAGCTTTTTCAGGCGTTCTGTGCGCGCTCATGCTGAACAGGGGACTGCCGATCCCGGCAGCCATGCTGATCACGCTGTGCGGTGGAGCAGTTGTGGGACTGTTCAACTCCTGGATGGTTAATCAGATCAAGATCGAGGCGTTCATCGCTACTCTGGTCTCCCAGACGATCATCAGAGGTTTCGCCTATATCATCTGCGGCGGAAAACCGGTCGCGATCAAAAACCAGACATTCAACAAGCTCGGAACGTTCCGGATCTTCCGGCTTCCGATCCCGGTCTGGGTCATGATCATCTGCGTACTGATCTTCGGTTTCATACTGGCGAGGACCAGGTTCGGCCGCAGCGTATACGCAATCGGCGGCAGCGCCGAAGCGGCACGTCTGGCGGGACTGAATCCGAAGAGGATCGTCACGACCTGTTTTATCATGATCGGCATGCTTACTGCGATGGGCGGCATGCTCTTTGCGGCACGCATGAACGCCGGACAGCCGGCGGCCAATGTAAACCTTGAGTTCGATGCGATCACTGCGGTTATCCTGGGCGGAACTTCTTTTGCCGGCGGTGTCGGTTCCATGGCCGGAACAGCTCTGGGCATCATCCTCATCCAGGCATTCAATACCGGTCTGATCATGGTCAACGTCGACTCCTTCTGGCAGTACGTAGCCAGAGGCGCGCTGCTTCTGTTCGCTCTCACATCGGACTACATCCGTGAGACCAGAAGACAGAAGGCACTGCTCGAGGCTTCCATGAAGAATGCCTGAGGCAGAAAAACGGTAATCACTGCACCGGATGCCAGCCGGCAGACGGCGCGGGAGATATATGTAACCCAATTTCATTTGCAAGGAGGAAAAAGCAATGAAGAAAGCAATGAAGCTGATGGCACTTTCAATGGCGGCTCTGATGGCAATGAGCATGGCTGCGTTCGCAGGTGAGACCGAGAACGAAGTTTCCTACGATTTCGCAGGCGGCACTGTATACGGCATCTACAAAGCCGGCGACCAGACATGGTTCATCGACGAAGGCGATGCAGC
>CADCOU010000243.1 GCA_902803155.1 uncultured Lachnospiraceae bacterium
GTCAGGCTGATCTTTAAAAGAAGCAGCTTTGCTTTCTGGCCGCCGGACAGTTCGCGGATCGGATGGAACATTTCATCCGCCGTATATTTCATGGATCCCAGATATGTCCGCACTGCTGTCACTTCATCCTTCCCGCCGGAAGGGGCAAGATACTCAACGGGCGTCATATGAAATGGCAGAGTCTCCTCATAATTCTGTGACATATAGCACGCCGTGATGTCCGTTCGTTCCAGAAGCTCCTTTGCAATCATCCGGATGAGCGTCGTCTTCCCGATCCCATTATTGCCGACGATGCAGATCTTCTCAGGCCCTCTCACCTGAAGCTCGATGTTTCGTGAGAGTATCCTTCCTTCAGGAGATCTGAGTTCCGGGAGCCGCAGTTCCAGCACCGTTTTCCCTGCGGGCATGGCTTTCTGCTGCTCGAAACGTATGGTGATCGCCGTTTCTGTTTCCGGGACCTCTGTCATTTCCCCGTGTTCCCTCTCATAGCGGCGCTCCATGGATTTTACCGACCTCATCTTTTTCTTCAGCAGCCGTCCGCCATGCGGGTCCTGACGGGAAATGCCCCGGAGATCAGATTCCACCGATTGTTCAATGCGGCGGAACCTCTCCAAAGCCTTCTTCTCTTCCCTTCGTTCGCTCAGGGCTTCCTGCTCCTGTTTTTCAAATGCCCTCTGCCTTTCTTCCATGAAGACCCGGAAGGGAACATTTGCAACGGTTACCCTGGATACGGATTTTCTCCGAAGCTGCTCGATCAGAACGACCCTGTTCGCCGTCCGCTCGATCAGCGTCTCATCATGAGAAATATAAAGGACCGCGCCGGGAAAGCGGTTGATCATCCCTTCGAGCCACTCCAGGGTCGGAAGGTCTATATCATTCGATGGTTCATCCAGCAGAAGAATGTCAGGCACCGCGAGGAGCAGGCCTGCCATCTGGACCTTGACCCGTTCGCCTCCCGAGAGGGACCGCATCTCCTGCTCTGAATAAAACAGGGAATCCGAAATCCCCATCTCAGCAGATAATCTGTAAAAAACCGAAGGGTCAGCTTCCTCAAACGCCCTGATCTCGGACAAATACCGGCGTACCGTTTTCTTTCTGTCCTCTTCAGGAAGCTCCTGAGGAAGATAGCCAAGCAGTTCCCCCTGCGTCACGCATATACCTTCTGCCTCCACGTAGTCCTCAGTAAGCGCGGAATCATAGATCCATTTCAGAAGAGTCGATTTTCCGTTTCCTTCCTCTCCGATCAGTACGGCTTTATCGCCGCGGTTCAGCACAAAATTAAAGTCTTTGATCATAGTCCGCAGATCTTTTCTGTGGATCATGGTCAGTGATTTGACTTGCAGCATAAAAAACGCCCCTCTCTGACAAGCATAGACTAAAAGAATCTGTCAGAGCGAGGCGGTTTCCTGTTTACGCAGAATTAATGCAGAAAGCGGTACGGAAAGAACCCGAAAAGCCGGAATCCGGCTGATCGCGCAGCGCGCCGGGTCCTCTCAAAAGATCCCCTCTAAAAAACAGACAATCTTCATTCAGTCTACGCAAACCTCCTATGGGCGCAGCTCACCCATAGAACATAACAGTTTACATATACCGAAAACGATCATCTGCTTATCATTGCGTCACCGTCACATGGATGTCATGTGCCTTTCCAAAAAATCAAGAGAATTATATCATAGCAAAACCGTATCCTACAATCAGTTTTTTAAAGATAACAGATCATGTTCAGCATATCGGGCATATCTTCATCCACATACCCGGAATCGACGAAGCCGGTCTTTTCATATCTATGCCGTCTCCGCCGGTCCGGTTACAGCACAGCAATTACTTCCACTTCACAGAGAGCTCCCTTAGGCAGTGACTGGACGCCAACGCAGGATCTGGCGGGCTTTTCCGTAAAGTATCTGGCGTATACCTCATTGAAAGCGGCAAAATCATTCATGTCAGTCAGGAAGCAGAGCGTTTTGACTGCATTTTCCGGTTTTGTCCCGGCTGCTTCAAGAACCGCGGCAAGATTCTTCATGACCTGCACGGCCTGTTCTTCGATCGTTGTTCCGACAAGCTGGCCGGTCACGGGATCAAGGGCGATCTGGCCGGAGGTGTAAACCATTCCATTGACTGTGACAGCCTGGGAATACGGTCCTACCGCCGCGGGTGCTTTTTCTGTATGGATCTTATTCATGATGCGTCTCTCCTTTACAAACTGGTTAATAATGTCTGACATTCAGGAACAGGCCGATGACCGGAAGCCCCTGAAAACGATGGTTTTACAAATCTAAATTATAATATAAAATATCCAATGCGTACACACCTGATTATTTTCCTTGACATCAGACCTTTTATACATAGTGTATAAGTCAGGAGGAAATTGAAACGGTTCATTTTTCGTTTCGGGAAGGAGATTACAAATGGCAATGAAGGAAAACAAACTGAGGTATCTGCTTGATCATGACCTGCCCACAGTAGCAACACGCATATCTTCCAACTGGCCTGTTCTGGTAGAGATCATCGGCGCGACCGGGAAATATGATTACGTGGAATTCCTGGCGGAATACGCTCCATACAGCATTCTGGATTTTGAAAACCTGGCCAGGGCAGCCGAGCTCCACGATATGGGAAGCATCATCAAGGTCGATTTCCAGAACCGGGCATACGTTGCTCAGAAAGCCATGGCCCAGGGATTCCAGGGCGTCATGCTGACCGACCACAAAACAGCGGATGAAGTCCGCGAAACCATCCATGTCCTGAAACCGGATACGCCGGAATACGGCGGCCGCTTCGGTTTCCCCAACGCGCGGTGGATCGGCTACCAGCCTCATCTTCCCCAGATGGACTA
>CADCOU010000244.1 GCA_902803155.1 uncultured Lachnospiraceae bacterium
AACACAGACAACGGCTGTCCATGCATCCGATTCCAGAATGGTTACGGCACTGCTTTTCCGCCTGATGCCTATTCAGATCCTCCTTGCGGCAGTCGGTACGATAAACGGAATTGTATCCGGCCTTTTTGCAGGCAACTTTGTCGGAGAAGCTGCCATGAGCGCCATTGCGCTTTACAGTCCCATCCGGTTACTGATGAGCGCTTTGACCGCTTTGCTTTTCGGCGGCGCTACCATTCTCTGCGGCAGATATCTGGGCCGAAACCAGCAGGATAAGGAGCAGATGTTATTTTCACTGGATCTGTTTCTGGCAGCTGCGGCCGGGGCGCTCTTTGCCCTTTTTATGATTATCGTCAGTTTTTTTCATCTGGGCGCGTTTCTGACCCACGATGATGCGGTCCGTCTGGTTTTTAACCAGTATCTGCTCGGACAGGCGATCGGAGTTTTGCCTATTTTTCTGGGAAAGCAGCTCTCGGCTTTCCTGTCCATGGAGAATGAGATTAATCTGACAACGATTGCAAGCCTGGTTATGATTGGCGTGAATGCTCTGCTGAACGTCCTTTTTGTCATGATTCTGCATTGGGGCGTATTCGGGGTCGCGCTGGCATACTCTCTGGGGAACTGGGCCTTCTTTGCGGTGCAGGCGCAGTATTTTCTGCGTAAGAAAGGATCTCTGCGTTTTACGCTTCGTCAGGTCTCGTGGCGGGAGAGCGGACAGATCATCAAAATCGGCTTGCCGGGGGCGGCTTCTGCCATCTATCAGAGCCTGCTCGGAATAATTATAAATACCCTGATCACTGTGTATGTCGGCAGTGCCGGTCTTTCGGCCTATGCCGCGTCCGATTCCATTCTGTGCTTCTTCTGGTCGATCCCGGCCGGTATGCTCGCGGTCTCGCGCATGCTGCTCAGCATCAGTATCGGAGAGGAGGACCGGCAGACGCTTACGGACGTGATGCGCAATATGTTCCGCTATTTCGTGCCGTTGATGTGCGCGGTCTCCGTGGCCATTATCCTCCTGGCGGTGCCCTTCACACATCAGTTTTACCGCGATCCCTCAGCGCCGGTCTATTTGATGACAATCCGGGCCTTTCAGATCTTACCGCTCAGCATGCCGCTCAGCGTGATCTGCATGCATTTTGTCTGTTATGGGCAGGTATCTGATAAGCAGGTGTTGGTCCATATTCTTTCGGTCCTTGATGGCGTGGCATGCATTGCGGTCTTCACGGCGCTGCTGATCCCCGGGTATGGCATGAACGGAGTGTACATTGCCAACGTTCTGAACGGTGTGGTCACACTGCTTGTGGTTCTCCTCTATGCCGTCCTGAAAAATCACCGCATGCCGGGGAGTATTGAGGAGCTGATGGTGATTCCGGACAGTTTCGGAGTTGCGGAGAATGACCGGATGGATCTGACGGTCAGGAGTATGGATGAGGTCGTGGTTGTCGCCGAAAAGGTGCAGCTGTTCTGCCTGGAAAAAGGCCTGGATACGCGCCGCAGTTATCTGGCGGGGCTTGCCATGGAAGAAATGGCAGGCAATGTGGTAAGCCATGGATTTCAGAAGGATAGAAAAAAGCACAGCGTGGATATCCGCATTGTATACAAAACCAACGGACTGCTGCTTCGCATCAGGGATGACTGCAGACCTTTTGATCCGGGTGAACGGAAGAAACTGACAGATCCGTCGGATCCCGTCAGCAACATCGGAATCCGGCTGGTTTTCAGAATAGCTGAAAACGTTGAATATCAGTTTATCCTCGGAATGAATGTCCTTACGATACGGATTTGACGATACAGATAAAAGAAGGACTGTCAGGGAAAACGGGAGCTGAAGCAGAATGAGAAAAGAAATCATATTCATGGAAGAAGACAGGATTGCAATCATTGCCCCGCACCCTGACGATGAATGCATATTTGCGGCCGGGCCGCTTCTTCTTGCTTCCGACAGAACAGATATCTTTGTGCTCACAGATGGAAGCCACGGAAATGCAGAACGTTCCATTATGGAAGAGGCAGCCATAAGAAGGAAACAGTTTGATGCTGAAATGGAGTATGTCAAACCGCATGCCGTGTACTGGTTTGGGATCGAGGATACAAAGCTTTCGGAAAATACCGGGATAGTTCGGGAAATAGATTTTACCCCTTATACCAGGATCTTTCTTCCCTGGATTGAAAGCCTGCATCCGGATCACAGAGCGGCGGCAGGAATGTGTATAGACGAAATACGCAGACAGGGCTGTCATGCCGAATGTTACAGCGGAGAAGTGTATAAACCGTTTCCGCTGCCGAGCCATTATATAGATATTACTTCTCTGGCAGAAGAAAAACGAAAACTCATCCGGTTTCACGAAGATCAGACCGCGCTGGAGAATGTTGTCCTTTCTCTCAATGCTTTCAGGGCCGCTCAGATGATGAATATGCCGGAATGCAGGTTCGCGGAATGTTACGATAAAGTAAGAATACAGGAAGAAGTCGATGCAGATCATAAAAAAAGATGAAATGTATGCGTCCGCTTTTGCGGAATGCTCGGATCATATCAAGCAGTTTCTTACTCTTCTTAACCGTAAAACTCCTGAAATTGACTGGGACAGGCTGGAATACGACGGCTGCGTCCAGCCGGACGGTTCTTTTTTTCGTGTCATTTCCACGATACGTACCGCGGAGGAACAGATCGAGTGTTATAAGATGGGAAGAAAAGGGGTGGAGTATCGACGCAATATTCTGTCGACGGCTGATTCATATTGTTCACGAATCCCGGCAATTCAATATGAGCTGATTTCAGGCGGTACGATTGAAAATGAAGACGATCTCGCGACCTATGCCTGGGCAGGCCAGAGTTATCACAATTGGGGGCTCGCGATTGATCTGATCCTGACAGAATTCGGCGATCCGCTCTGCCTGGATCTGCATGATAAAACAATACCGATTCAGGATTACTATGCGCTTACAGGTCTTTCTCAGCTTGCCGAAGCCTGCGGACTTGAATGGGGCGGAACCTGGACAACGTTCCCCGATATCCCGCACTTTCAGGATACCGCTTACAGTATTCCTCCGAAGGCATATCACTACGATAACAATATGAACTTTCATTTCCTGAAACGTTTATATAACGGCACACTCTCACATGATCCGATTGATAAATAAATGGGTTTGTTAATAATATTTATTTGTTTCGTTTTATTCCTGACAGTGTATGTGTTTGCTGCCTTCCTGAAAGCTCAGTATCTTACCGGAAAAAGGCCTGTTGAAGTATTACTGAATGAGCGGAAGAGCTCTCCGGATTATTGTTCATGGGAGAAGATATCGGAAGAAGTAAAAAAGTATTTTATTCTGATCGAAGATCCCGGGTTCTATAAGCGCAGGGGCGTCAATCTTAATATCATCATACGTAGAGGCCTTTCATGCTTTGTTGAGAAGGGCCGGGTCATTCATGGCAGTACTGTTTCACAGCAACTTGCAAAAAATCTGTATCTTCATTTTGAAAGAACCATATTCCGGAAAATCACGGAATTTTTTATCTGCCTGAAGATAGAACGCTGCCTCACGAAAGAAGAGATATTTACTTTCTATCTGAATATCATTTATTATGGAAATAATATTTATGGTATCTCAGAGGCCTGTGAGTACTATTTTTTAAAAACACCGGCGGAACTGACCGCAAACCAGGCGGTTTTTTTTGCCTGTCTGATTGCCGCGCCCAACGCCGCAGACCCGGTTCATTATCCGGAGAAGTTTTTCAGCCTGAAGAAGCGAAAACTGGAAAAATGCTTTCGGGAAGGCCTGATATCTGAAAAAGAACTGGAATATTTCTGTTCTTTCCCGGAAAACCGGCCGGATCCGGAATTTGCGCCGGCTTTTCGCAGAACTGAAACAGTTCCTGCCATACATATGGTAAACGAATCCTTTGGCTCTTTTTACTGAGTGCAGTCATTCACGGATTTACCGATATGGAAAGAGGTATTTGGAGACCTGCGTATTTATATTTCTGGAAAGATAAGGAGTAAACTAAAATGATGCGTGTTCGACTGAAATTCCGCAGACTGATCTATACCGGAACCGCTGTTTTTCTGACTTTCCTGATGATGTTTGCGATTGCCCTCCCGGTCAGCGCGGCAGGAAAGAAGGTTAAGCTTTCCGAGACGCAGATGGTTCTGGTGCAGTACAGCCGGAAAAAACTGAAGCTTAAGAGGGCAAAGGGAAAAGTAAAATGGAAGTCCGGCAATAAGAAGGTTGCTGCAGTTTCATCAGGGGGAAGAGTGCGGGCGAAAGAGCCCGGCACATGTCAGATTACGGCGAAGAATCAGGGAAAAGTGTACGTGTGCATGGTGACGGTTGAACCTCTTGCACTGTCGGCAGCGACCCTGACTGTAAAGAAGGGTTCAACCGCACTGCTGCAGCTGAACAATCCGGATATCCAGGCTTCGTGGAGCAGCTCTGATCCGAAGGTGGCCACTGTGGATCAGACCGGGAAGGTGACAGCGGTTGGATCCGGCAGCTGCGTTATCAGGGCAGTCTATAAGGATTCAACGCTTTCCTGCAGACTGACGGTTCCTTCGGAGACCGTGAAAAAGACCGGAAAGGATATCAGTCTGGTGCTGGCCGGGAGTTCTTCCATGGCCATGTGGTCCTCGGCGGCAGCGGCTTTCTCGCCATGCAGGATCATCAATTCGGCTGAAAGCGGCACTCTGGTGGTGCAGTGGCTCAACTGGGTGCAGGAGAGGATCGTCAGGCATGCCCCCTCCGCCGTGGTTCTGTATGTGGGATCAAATGACCTGGGAGACGGCGCCGCGACTGATGCGACGGGAGAGAAGAACGCGGAGAATACCGTTGAGCTTATAAAGAAGATCAGGGTATCCCTGCCGGCGACGACCATTTTCTATGTCGGCGTGAATCCCTGCTGGGCGAGAAAGAATGCATGGACTGCCATTGAAAAGTCCAATATGATCATGAAACAGTACTGCGGCACGCAGGCGAATATGTACTATATTGACATCGCCTCGTATTTTAAGGCTCCGGACGGGACGCCGGACCAGACCCTTTTTGCGGATCAGCTGCATCCCAATGCGGCCGGTTATGCGATATGGGCACAGGTCGTGGCCGGTACTGTGAAGAGAGTGATGGGCGTGAGCTGATGAATCTATTTATATAAAACCAGATGAGGGGACAGAAATATGAGCGACCGGAAAATCATATGCGTGGGACATGTCTGTATTGATATCACTCCGTCAATTCCTGAGCTTGGAGGGGGAAGAATTGAAGACAAGCTGTCTCCGGGCAAACTGATTCAGGTGGGAAGGGCATCGACCTCCGTGGGAGGATGCGTCTCGAACACCGGGCTCGGACTGAAGGTGCTGGGAGCGGATGTCTCCCTGATGGGAAAGATAGGAAATGACGCGTTCGGAGAGCTGATCCTGAAGGAGTTCCGGAAGTACGGGGCCGATGAGGGACTGATCGTCCAGGATGAGGACGCGAGCAGTTACACGGTGGTAATCGCGATTCCCGGAATCGACCGGATCTTTCTCCATCATCCGGGCGCGAATGATACCTTCTGCGTCAGCGACATTCCCTGGGAGAAGGTCAGCGGCGCGGCGCTCTTTCATTTCGGATATCCGCCGATCATGAGGACATTTTATGAGCGGGACGGAGAGGAGACGGTTCAGCTTCTGACCCGTGCCAGGGAGTCGGGAGCGGCGACATCGCTTGATATGGCGATGGTGGATCCGGATTCTGACGCGGGCAGGCAGGACTGGAAGAAGATCCTGGTCCGCTGTCTGCCTCTGGTGGACTTTTTCTGCCCGAGCATCGAGGAGCTGTGCTGGATGCTGGATAAAGAGCGGTTCGACTCCTGGAAGGAGCGCTCGGGCGGCAGGGACGTCACGACTGTCCTGGATGTGGACGCCGATATCCGGCCGCTCGCGCGCGAGTGCATGGAGCTCGGCTGCAAGGTGCTTCTGATCAAGTGCGGAGCGCCGGGGATGTATCTGAAGACGGCTGGCAGGGACGTGCTGGATGAGATCAGTCCGGCGGCAGGGCTTGACAGTGCCTTGTGGGCGGATCAGGATTTCTTTGAGAAGAGCTACAGACCGGAGAAGGTTCTCTCGGGGACGGGAGCCGGGGATACCAGTATCGCGGGTTTCCTGAAGGCGGTGCTGGACGGATATGATCCGGTGATGACCATGCATCTTGCCGCCGGATGCGGCGCGTCCTGCGTGGAGGCCTACGATACGCTGAGCGGACTGAGAAGCTTCGATGAGCTGAAGGAAAAAATTGCCTCCGGCTGGGAGAAGGTCTGAGTAATAAATGCAGAGACGATGAAGATGAAAAGGAGATAAATAACAGGAGGGAATCAATGATGAAAAAAAGAATCTCAATGGCAGTGGTGTCCGCCCTGGCGGCGGGAATGATCCTTCAGGCACCGGCGGCGTTTGCCGAGCCCGCTCAGGACGGGCTGCTTCGCACGGCTGTCCTGTATGACATGTCTACGATGGATGTTGCGAAGACAACGGACAATTACATGGTTCCGATGAACGTCTTTGACCGCCTCTTCGAGACCAGAATGGTGGACGGCACCGCGCAGGTTGTCGGGAGCCTCTGCACGGACTATGCGGTGAGCGAGGACGGCCTGACCTACGATTTCACGATCAGGGACGGCGTTGTGTTCTCCAACGGCAGCGCGCTGACCGCGTCTGATGTGCAAGATACCTTTGAGCGCCTTCTGAAGGCGGGCGAGGAGAACATGGATATCCCGGAGGAGGTCGTCGGTGCCGAGGCTGTTGAGAGCGGGGAAGCGGATACGCTCGAAGGCTTTGCGGTCGCGGACGATCAGCATTTTTCCGTCACGCTGACCAAACCGAACGCAGGATTTACGGCGGAACTTTCCGCGCCTGCCATGTCGATTGTGGACGCGGAGACGATGGAGAGCGTAAAGAACTTCGGTTCCGAGCCGGAGGACACCATCGGTTCCGGTCCGTACATGGTGACCGAGTGGAAGGCAAATGACCATTATACGCTTGAGTACAACCCGAAGTACTGGGGTGAGGAGCCTACGGTCAGTAAGGTGATCGTCAATGTGATCCCGGATGCCAGCACCCAGAACCTCATGTTCCAGGACGGCGAGCTGGATCTGATCGACCTTCAGTCACTGGACACCTCCATCGTGGAGTCCACCTACAAGACGATGT
>CADCOU010000245.1 GCA_902803155.1 uncultured Lachnospiraceae bacterium
GAAGGACGGTAGACTACAGAGGCGTCAGCACGGTTCTCCTCCGACAGAATGGGCAGGTTCTCCCAGAACTTGTCGATGTCGGAACGCATCTCCTCCTTTGTCTTCTCTTTCACCTCTGTATACGGATAGAGGGACAGATAGAACAGAAGGCCGTCTGCCGCTGTGATCCCGAGAGATGTTCCCTTCTTACTCAGGAAGATCTCCGAAAACTGTGTATAAACAGACTTGAAATCGATCTTTTCATCATCCGTCCACTTCTCTCCCGGATTTTTGCCGACTGCTTTCTGCAGCTTCGGGAAAGATCCAACGTCCGTGAACGTCAGGTAATTGATCTGCGCCGCACGGTAGAAATCCATGAACTCGTAGTAGATCTTATTGTCTTTCGAGTCCGTCTCATACGGAACCAGCCTGGTCACTATACCCTCGATCGAATCCGCATGGAAATACTTCAGCACGCTGACACGTTTGTTTCCCTCGAGCACGTAGAACCGGTTCATATACTCATACGCAACGATCGGATCTCCTACGCCCTGGTCGAGATGATAGCGGGCAACGCCGTCCCATTTAAGCGCAAACTCGCTGCTCTCCGGCATGAGCGGCATGAAATTGAACGCAAACGCATGCTTTCTTCCCACCGTCTTCGTCCCGACGATCTGATCCAGCGGTATGCTGACCAGGCCGAGCGGTTCTTCCGTCCGCACCTGCCGGTTGTCGATCATATCATCGAGCGCCGGAAGATAAGGGTAATCACCTTCGGCAACTGCCCTGCGGTATGCGTTCTTCGCGCTTCTCTGAGCCCTGTTGTAATTCTCAGATGCCATTGAGTTCCTCCTCAAGCCTCTTTCTGACAGCCAGAATGAATCCCTCGCTGTCAAGCCTTGTGATGTCTTTCTTCGTCGTGATCAGTGCAAGATCGCCGGTCATCTCACCCTCTTCGATCGTGCGGATGACAGACCGCTCCAGCGCGTCCGCAAAATGCACCAGTGCATCGATCCCGTCCAGCTGCCCTCTCTTTCTGAGAGCGCCGGTCCAGGCGTAGATCGTCGCAACGGAATTCGTCGAGGTCTTCTCCCCGTTCAGATGCCTGTAGTAATGCTTCTGCACGGTCCCGTGGGCCGCTTCGAACTCATATTTCCCGTCCGGGTTCACCAGCACGCTGGTCATCATCGCAAGGGAACCGAAAGCAGACGAGAGCATGTCGCTCATAACATCTCCGTCATAGTTCTTGCACGCCCAGATAAAGCCGCCTTCACTCTTCATAACCCTGGCGACGACATCATCGATCAGTGTATAGAAATACACGATGCCGGCCTCTTTGAACTTCTCTTCATACTCATCGTGATAAACCGTATCAAAGATCTCACGGAAGCGGGCGTCGTATTTCTTGGAGATGGTATCCTTGGTCGCAAACCACAGGTCCTGCTTCGCATCCAGCGCATACTCAAAACAGCTGTGCGCAAAACTGCTGATTGAGCTGTCTGTATTGTGCCAGCCCTGAATGATTCCGGACCCTTCAAATGTATGGATCGGCTCCCTGGTCACCGTTCCGTCTTCCGCTGTGTATACCAGTTCCGCAGTGCCTCTGCCAGGGATCACGATCTCCGCATTCCTGTACACATCACCGTATGCATGCCTTGCGATCGTGATCGGCTTCTTCCAGGAACGCACTGCAGGCTCTATCCCGTCCACGATGATCGGGCTTCGGAAAACAGTACCGTCCATGATCGCGCGGATCGTCCCGTTCGGACTCTTCCACATCTCCTTCAGCCCGTATTCCTTCACACGATCCGCATTGGGAGTAATCGTCGCACATTTGACTGCAACACCGTACTTCAGGGCAGCGTTGGCGGCCTCCACCGTGATCCGGTCATCCGTCTCGTCCCTCTTCATCAGTCCGAGATCGTAATACTCCGTCTTCAGGTCTATATAGGGAAGGAGCAGCTGGTCCTTGATCATCTTCCAGAGGATCCTGGTCATCTCGTCTCCGTCCATCTCAACAAGCGGGGTCGTCATTCTGATCTTTTCCATAATCGGATTCTCTCCTTAGTCTCTTTAGTGAACAGCCTGAATTACTGCCATATTTCATTTACCCGATATGTTTCTTCACCGCTTAGCATTCTACTCCATGTGCACCGTGTGTCAAGCGAAAAAAATAACCGGCTGGATTCCGTATCCAGCCGGTCGATTTTCATGATCAGTTCAATTATACTGTCACCTTACTCCACATCGTGCAGTACCTGCTTGTTCTGCATCAGATATGTCACAAGGGAAATGACTGTCAGCGCAAGCGCGATCCACTTCAGGACCTGCGCGATCGCATTGAACACGCCGCCGAAATTCGCGACCATCAGGATCACCATCAGCATCTGGAAGACCGTCTTGAACTTGCCCCAGTAATTAGCGGCAATCACAACGCCCTTCTCCACCGCGATCAGGCGGAAACCGGAGATGATGAACTCACGTGCGATGATGATGATCACAATCCAGCTCTCGATCCTGCCGAGGTCAACCAGGCAGATCAGAGCAGAGCAGACAAGCAGTTTGTCCGCGAGCGGATCCATGAACTTCCCGAATGTCGATACGTAATTGTAACGGCGGGCGATATACCCGTCAGCCGTATCGGTCAGGCTGGCGATGATGAACACGATCATCGCAAGGATATTTCCTGCCGGTTTCTTCATCCACAGAAGCAGGGCGACAAACACGGGGATCATACAGATCCTGGCAATGGTCAGCTGGTTAGGCAGATTCGGTCCCGGCACCCAATTTTTGATGGATGTCCTGACTTCGCTTGCTTTCTCACTTGCCTTCTGGCTTGCTTTCCTGGCCTGCTCCGCAGCCTTTTCCTTTGCCCTTCTCGCTCTCTCGGATGCAGAATCGGAGATGCTTTCCGCCGCGTCCCCTGCCGCATCTGCAGCATCCTCTGCCTCGGCAGCGATATCTTCGGAAACCTTCTCCGCTTCATCCTTGAGGGAGTCCACAGCCTTCCTCACGGAATCTGCAGCGTCGTCAAATGTATCCTCCACAGCGTCGGCAGCGTTATCAACTGCTTCTTCTATATCTGCTGCTTCTTCTTTCATATCTGCCACCGTTTCCGCGGCTGGCTCCGACAGGATTTCGACCATATCCGCAGCAGGTACAGCTTCTTCTCCGCCCTTTACCTGGTCAGCAGCAAAGTCCATGACTTCCTCTGCTGCAGGAGCTGCTTTTTTCTGTGTTTTTCTGGGAGCCCTCTTTTTGGGAGCAGGCTTCTTTGCCGCAGTTTCAGCTGCATCTTTCACATCTTCCGCCGTTTCCTTAAGAGCATTCTCTTCCATGATCTCTTCCGGCGCCGGTTCTGTCTTTTTCCTTCCCGCCATAGTATTCTCCTTCCCTTCTTCTTCCGGATCGTACTTCCTGTCAGTTTGCAGCGTTGTAAAAACTTCTACCAATAAAACAGCATGAGAGGCTGCTGTCATCAGTTCATCTGATCATTTCCATCAGCCTCTGTAACAGCTTCACCGATCAGATCATACTCTGACGAGCCGGTGATCTTCACATGAACGAAGTCCCCTGTCTCCAGGTTCTCATCGCTGTACACAAATACAAACCCGTCCACATCCGGAGCGTCTCCGTACCCGCGCCCGATATAGACATTTTCATTCGGGACGTAGCCTTCTATCAGGACATCCGTCTCCGTTCCCTTCAGCTGCTCATTCAGGTCAGATGAGATCTCCTGCTGAAGCTCCATCAGTTCATCCAGACGGCTGAGCTTTGTCTCCTCGTCGATCTGACCATCCATGCGCGCCGCGGCTGTACCTTCCTCCTGCGAATAGGTGAACGCGCCGAGCCGGTTGAACTCCATCTCGTTGATAAAGCGGCACAGGTCTTCAAACTGCTCCCTCGTCTCGCCGGGGAATCCGCAGATCAGCGTCGTCCGCAGGATGATATCCGGGACTTCCGCGCGAAGCTTCCCGATGATCCGCCGAAGATCCGCCTCGTCCGTCTTCCGTCCCATCCTCCTGAGGATCTCGTCATTGCTGTGCTGGATCGGAAGGTCCAGATAATGGACGAACTTCTTCTCCTTTTTCATGCACTCGATGAGATCATCGTAGATCTCTTCCGGATAGCAGTACAGCACGCGGATCCATACGATCCCTTCGATCCGGGCAAGTTCACGGATCAGCTCGTGCAGGCATTTCCTGCCGTAGAGATCCGTCCCGTAAAGCGTCGTCTCCTGCGCGACCAGGATCAGTTCCTTTACGCCTCTCTCCGCCAGCGATTGCGCTTCACGGATCAGGTCCTCCTTCGGAACCGAACGGAAGGGCCCGCGCATGGAAGGAATGGCACAGTAGGTACAGTGCTTGTCACAACCCTCCGCAATCTTCAGATAGGCGAAATGTCCCCCTGTCGTCAGGACCCTGTCTCCGGAGGGAAGCGCGATCTTGCTGAGGTCATCCAGTTTCTCGCTGCGTTCTCCAAGAAGGGCCTTTTCGATCACAGCCGCTATGGAGTCATAGGCAGTCGTGCCGACAACGGCATCCACCTCCGGAAGCTGTTCCCGTATCTCGTCCGCATAGCGCTGCGCCATGCAGCCGGTCGCAATCAGTGCCCTGCATCTGCCGGACTTCTTATTCTCAGCCATCTGCAGGATCGTATCGATCGACTCCTGTTTGGCGTCAGCGATAAAGCTGCAGGTGTTCACGATGATGACATCCGCCTGTGATTCATCATCCGTCACCTGGTATCCGGACAGGTTCAGCAGACCGAGCATCTTCTCGGCGTCTACCCGGTTCTTGTCGCAGCCGAGTGATACGAAGAGGACCTTCGGAGTATCCGCAGTTCCCTTACTGCCGCTCAGATTATTCTCTGTCATGATACCTGCTCAGTTCTCTTCGCCTTCAGAGGCTTCCGCCCGCTCTTCGATAATAGCTCTCGCCTCTTCCTGCGTCGGGATATTCTCCTCAACGAAGCGGTCCGCCATCGCAGAGATCTCCTGCTCATCCATGGCAGTCTGCTCTTCGGACGTGATCTTGATCCTTCCCTGCTCCAGTTCTTTTACTGCAGCGGAAAGCGGCTTTGCCGCCTCCAGGCTTCCCTGAACAGCGTCACCTGCCACGATCTCCCTCGCCCTCTTGGCCGTCGCCATGACGATGGAATAACGGGAGTTGATTACAGGAGTATCATCCTCGGAATCCTCGTTGATCAGTTTCATAAGTTCTGTGTAAGACGGGTGCAGCATAAGTATTTATTCTCCTTCTTCTGTTATATGCTTCAGGTCATTTCTGATCTTCCTGATAAACGGCAGGTTGCTCTTTGCCCTCAGTCTCTGCGCACGGATCAGGGTGTTCAGCTCCAGCGCACATTCATCGGCGTCGTCATTTACAATGATGTAATCATACTGTTCCGCGCCCTTCGCCTCCTCGCAGGCCCTCTTCAGGCGTTTCATGATTACTTCCTCTGTCTCGGTACCTCTTCCGGTCAGCCGGTCCTTCAGGGCTTCGGCAGACGGGGGAAGCATGTAGATCAGCACCGCTTCCGGAACCTTCTCCTTGATCGCAAGAGCTCCCTGGACTTCGATCTCCAGGATCACGTCGAAACCTTCCTCAAGCTTTTTGTCCACATACGCCTTCGGCGTTCCGTAGTAATTCCCGACGTAGCATGCATGCTCAAGCAGCTCTTCCTTCGCGATCATCTCCTCGAACCGCTCCTTCGTGACGAAGAAATAATGCACGCCGTCCACTTCCCCGGGACGCGGATCCCTGGTCGTCGCAGAAACCGAATAGGCATAGCCCTCTTTCGTTTCAAACAGAGACTTCAGCACGGTCCCCTTACCGACGCCGGCAAAGCCGGACAGAACGATCAGGCTTCCTCTTGACTTCGTCATAGGCTTCTCTCCTTCTTAAGACCTGAATGCGCATCCAGGTATTGACTCGCATAATCGCTGATTGGCTGTCGATGGTACA
>CADCOU010000246.1 GCA_902803155.1 uncultured Lachnospiraceae bacterium
CAATGAATCAACGTATTCATTTGTAAATAATATCATTACCCCGGAAGGCGGAACCCATATGACCGGCTTCCGCAATGCGCTGACCAAAACGTTCAATGATTACGGAAGGGCGCAGAAACTTCTGAAAGACAGTGAAGAGAACCTGACCGGTGACGATATCCGTGAAGGATTGACGGCAATCATCTCCATCAAGATCGGCGAGCCGCAGTTTGAAGGACAGACAAAACAGAAGCTGGGCAATTCCGAAGCGAGAGGCGCGGTCGAAAGCCTGCTCAGCGAGAGACTGACGGTATATCTGGAACAGCATCCGCAGATCGGGAAGCTGATCATAGAGAAATCGGTTATGGCGCAGAGAGCAAGGGCTGCTGCCAGAAAGGCAAGAGACCTGACGCGCAGAAAGAGCGCATTGGACGGACTGAGCCTTCCGGGCAAACTTGCCGACTGTACGGACAAGAACCGGGAGAACTGTGAGATCTTTATCGTTGAGGGTGATTCTGCAGGCGGCAGTGCCAAGACGGCCAGGGCAAGAGCAACGCAGGCGAGCCTTCCGCTCCGCGGCAAGATCCTGAACGTGGAGAAGGCGAGGCTTGACCGTATCCTCGGCAATGCAGAGATCCGGGCGATGATCACTGCTTTCGGAACCGGGATACATGAAGATTTCGATATTGAGAAGCTCCGCTATAACCGGATCATCATCATGACGGATGCCGATGTAGACGGCGCGCATATTGCGACGCTTCTTCTGACATTCTTCTACCGGTTCATGCCGGAACTGATCAAACAGGGGCATGTATATCTCGCCACGCCGCCTCTGTACAAGCTGGAGAAAAACAAGAAGGTCTGGTACGCCTATTCAGATGATGAACTGAATAACATCCTTGCAGAGGTCGGACGCGATCAGAACAACAAGATCCAGCGTTATAAAGGTCTCGGGGAGATGGATGCGGAACAGCTCTGGGAGACGACCATGGACCCGGCCAGACGTATCCTGAAGAGAGTGTCAATGGATGATGACGACAAGTCTTCGATCGATGTCACGTTTACAACGCTGATGGGAGATCAGGTGGAACCGCGCCGCGAGTTCATAGAGGAAAACGCCGCAAGAGTGCGAAACCTGGACGTATAAGTTTATTAGGAGCAGGAAATGGACGACAGAATATTTGACCAGATACAGGAAGTGGATCTGCAGAAGACCATGGAGGAATCCTATATCGATTATGCGATGAGCGTGATCGCCTCCAGGGCGCTTCCCGATGTACGGGACGGTCTGAAGCCGGTGCAGAGAAGAGTACTGTATTCAATGATCGAACTGAACAACGGTCCGGACAAGCCTCACAGAAAGTGCGCGCGTATCGTCGGCGATACGATGGGTAAATACCATCCGCACGGTGACAGTTCCATCTACGGGGCTCTTGTCTACATGGCACAGGACTGGTCGATGCGCTATCCTCTGGTGGACGGACACGGCAACTTCGGTTCGGTCGACGGTGACGGCGCGGCGGCCATGCGTTACACGGAAGCCCGCCTGTCAAAGATGTCCATGGAGATGCTCGCCGACATCAATAAGGATACGGTCGATTTTGTCCCGAACTTTGACGAGACCGAGAAAGAGCCGACGGTTCTCCCCAGCAGATTCCCGAACCTTCTGGTAAACGGAACTACCGGAATCGCGGTCGGCATGGCGACCAATATTCCGCCCCATAATCTGAAAGAAGTGATCGACGCGGTCGTGAAGATCATAGACAACCGTGTTGAGGAGGACCGGGAGACTTCCATCGATGAAGTCATGAAGATCGTAAAAGGACCGGATTTTCCGACCGGCGCGGAGATCCTCGGCAAGGCCGGAATCAACGAAGCTTACCGGACAGGACGCGGAAAGATCCGGGTGCGTGCGGTCACGGATATAGAGACGCTTCCGAACGGAAGAAGCCGCATCGTGATCACGGAACTTCCGTATCTGGTCAACAAGGCCAGGCTGATCGAGAAGATGGCACAGCTGGTCCGCGATAAGAAGATCGACGGAATCACCGGTATCACGGATGAATCAAGCCGGGAAGGCATGCGTGTCACGATCGACATCCGGAGAGACGCCAACGCCAATATCATTCTGAATAAACTGTACCTGCACACACAGCTGCAGGATACGTTCGGCGTTATTATGCTCGCTCTGGTCGACAATAAGCCGAAGATCATGAATATCCTGGAAATGCTTCATTACTATCTGAAGCATCAGGAAGAAGTGATCACGCGCCGGACGAAATATGAGCTGAACAAGGCGCAGGAGAGGGATCATATCCTGCAGGGGCTGCTGATCGCGCTGGATAACATCGATGAGGTGATACGGATCATCCGCTCTTCTGAGACGCCGCAGTCCGCAAAGGAAGCACTCATCGCGAATTTCGGACTGGATGACGTACAGGCGCAGGCAATCATTGACATGCGGCTGCGCGCACTGACCGGTCTGGAAAGAGGAAAGATCGAAGCAGAGCACGAACAGCTGATGAAGACGATTGCAGAGCTGAAAGCTATTCTCGGCGATGAGAAACTTCTGCTCGGAGTAATCCGGAAAGAGATCCTGGTCATCCGTGACAAATACGGGGATGAGCGCAGGACAAAGATCGGCTTTGACATCGGTGATTTTGACGCAGAAGATCTGGTTGAAAAGGAAGATGTTGTCATCACTGTGACAAAGCTTGGATATATCAAGCGCATGAGCGAAGACAATTTCAAGGCGCAGAACCGCGGCGGTAAAGGCATCAAGGGCATGCAGGCGCTGAAGGAAGACTACATTGACCGTCTGCTGATGACGGATACGCATGCGGATCTGATGATCTTCACCAACAAAGGGCGCGTCTATAAGCTGAAGGCATATGAAGTGCCGGAAGCCGGCAGGACTGCGCGCGGCGTTGCGATCGTGAACCTGCTGCAGCTGCAGAGCGATGAGACGCTGTCTGCCGTGATCCCGATCGGATCTGCGCAGCAGTTCTCGGAAGACGGCTATCTGACCATGGCGACCCGGAGAGGTCAGATTAAGCGCACGCTCATTTCCGAGTACGCCAATGTCCGCAGGAACGGTCTGATTGCGATCGCACTCCGGGAAGATGACGAACTGATCTCGGTCGAGCTGACGGATAATGAAAAAGAGATCCTGATGGTGACGAAGTTCGGACAGTGCATCCGGTTCCGGGAGTCAGACGCGAGGTCGACCGGAAGATCTTCCATGGGCGTCCGCGGGATCAATCTGATGGACGGGGATGAAGTCGTTTCCATGGTCCTTGCGGATGAAGCGCCGTACCTGCTGATCGTAGCGGAAAAAGGCATGGGCAAACTGACCGATGTTAATGAATTCCGGCTGCAGGGACGCGGCGGAAAGGGAATCCTCTGCTACCGCATCCTGGATAAGACCGGGAATATCGTAGGCGCCATGCCGGTTGAACAGGACGATGAGATCATGATGATCAATACGGAAGGCGTTATCATCCGGATGAGCTGCGAGAACATATCTGTTCTCAGCAGGGTGACGTCCGGCGTGAAACTGATGAGGCTTGACGGGGACGATGTTGTGGTATCCATCGCAAAAGTGCGGGAGAGCGTTCCGAAGAATGAGTACGACGAAACGGATGACGCGGAGGAAACAACTGAAGCGCCCGCGGAAGATGACACTGACGGCAGTAATGCATCGGAAGACGTGAATACGGGAGAAGGCGAATGAGAAAAAGATGTTTTACGGCGGCACTTCTCGCAGCGGTGCTGGGACTGAGCGGATGCGGACTGCAGTCACCATTTACACAGAAGAAAACAACGGAGGAAATACCGGAAACACAGATGCAGTCTGAGGAGTCCGCACAGGCCGGTACGGAGCAGCACCTGGAATTTGACACGGAGGATAACACTCCGTTTGTAGAAACCGAACCGGAGAACGTTACAGAACCTGCCGCGGAGCAGGGGGAAACAGAGATGGTTTCAGAGAAAAGGACTGAGAAATCAGTCGTGCTCCAGGAAGGTGCAGAAACTGCTTCATACTGGGAAATCGAATCAGAAGAAGAATATATGATCGTTCCGGATACCGAATCCGATACAGAGAGGAATTCGGCGGAGACAGAAGCAGAGCGTTATCCGGAGCCGGTCGACTCGATCCTGAGGGAAGTCATAGAGAACCGGGAAGCGCTCGGGGAACACTGGGCAGTCGGCTGTGAAGACCTTCAGAGCGGTGCGGTATACGGATATCAGGATACGGATATCCTTCAGTCCGCGAGCGTGGTGAAACTGTTCATCATGGGTGCGGTTTACCGGTATATGTGTTATCCGCCGGAGGGTGAAGACGTGATCGCGTTCGGTGAGACGTACGAAGGCGAACTGAGAGATACCATAGAGAAGATGATCACGGTTTCCGACAATGACGCGGCGAATGTTCTGATTGAACGTCTCGGAGAAGGGGATTTTGCAAAAGGCGCGGAGCGGATCTCTGATTTCTGTAAAGAAAACGGATATGTCGGAACATCCATCGGAAGACGGTTCCTGGAATCCAATCCGACAGGGGATAACTATACAACGGCAGCCGATACAAGAAAGTTCCTGTCTGACATTTATCACGGAAAGCTTGTCAATGAAGAAGCTTCGGCAAAGATGCTGGCTTTTGTGAAAGGACAGACACGGAAAAACAAGATCCCGGCAGGACTTCCGGAAGGTTTTACCAGCGGCAACAAGACCGGAGAGATGCCGGAAGGATACGGCCTTGGGTGTATTGAGAATGACGTAGCGATTTGTTTCCCGCCAGAGGGGCAGGGTGAAGGATATATTCTGACTGTACTCAGCAATGATCTGGGCGGTAGAAATGACGAGGCCATTGAGGCCATCAGACAGATCTCGTCGCTGACGGCAGACTGGTACCTGCAGGGTCAGGCCATGCCGGAAACAGAAACGCCGCAGGGAGCGGAATAAACCGTCACATCAGTAAAGGAGGAAAGGAACATGAAATACATTACAACAGATAAAGCACCGGCAGCGATCGGACCGTATTCACAGGGAATCGTTGTGAACGGAATCGCATTCTTTTCAGGCCAGATCCCGGTAGATCCTGCAACCGGAGCGGTTCCGGGCGACACGATCGAAGCACAGGCAGAGCAGAGCTGCAAAAATGTCGGCGCACTGCTCGAGGCTGCCGGATCTTCTTTTGAAAAGGTGTTCAAGACGACCTGTTTCCTTGCGGACATTGCTGATTTTGCAGCATTCAATGCGGTATATGAGAAATATTTCATCAGCAAACCGGCCCGTTCCTGTGTGGCGGTAAAGGATCTTCCGAAGGGCGTCCTGTGCGAGATCGAAGCTCTGGCTGTTGTCGAGTAATGCAACAGATATCAGTTTAAGTTGCATTTTCACCGCTATGGTGTTACACTGTCTGTGCAGTAAATCAACTCTGCTGGGGAGCAGAATAATAATCAGGGGATCATCATGAAGAATCTTAGTCATGTCTGTAAGTATGCCCTGTCATGTGTATTAATGGCAGGGCTTCTTTTTTCCGCTATGTGCGGCTGCGCGTTCGCAGATGAAGAGGACTATATCCCGGAAGAATACTATGAACCGATCCAGTCGAATGCTGTGGAAGGATGGCCTGAGGGCCAGGCGATCCAGGCATCCGCCGGCATAGTCATGGATATCGATACGGGAGTCTTTCTGTATTCCAAAAACTGCGACAGGCAGTTGTACCCGGCATCGATCACCAAGATCATGACCTGTATCCTGACATTGGAAAATGCGGATCTCGATGCTGTGATGACCTGTTCTCCCATTGTGTATGAGCTGGATGAAAATGCTTCCAATGTCGGGCTGTCCGAAGGGGAACAGATAACGATTCGCGACGCTTTGTACACGCTGATGCTGGAATCGGCCAATGACACAGCCAATGCGCTTGCAGAATATGTCGGCGGTTCCATGGAAAACTTTGCCCAGATGATGAACGACCGTGCGGCGGCGCTTGGGTGTACGGGCACGCATTTTTCAAATCCTTCCGGACTTTCCGCGGATGACCATTATACAACTGCGCACGATTATGCACTGATCGCTGCGGATGCATACAGAAATGAAGGATTTCGAAAACTGTGTTCCACTGTGAACTATGAGGTGCCTCCGACAAACCTGTATGAAGAGACGCGATACCTCCAGAATCATCACAGGATGCTGATATCAGACAGCGATTACTATACGAGCTGGTGTACCGGCGGAAAGACCGGATATACGGAGAGAGCCTGGAATACGCTGGTCACATATGCGGAGAGAGACGGGAGACGGCTTGTCTGCGTACTTCTCCACGGAAACGGGTCCGACCAGAATTATCTTGAGACAATCGATCTGCTGAACTATGGGTTCAACAATTTCCAGAATATCGGATTGTCCGAGAACTTCCGCGGCAGGACCATGGCGCAGGCAATGCATGTCAATTATCTGGGGAAAGCGACAGCTCTGGAGGCTCCTGAACTGCAGCAGACCATTTCCGAATTCAGCGGAAATGCTGTCGTATCGGTGCCACAGGAGGTGGATGCTTCGGCGATCGTGGTGTCTCCGGCTTCGGACGTGAATAACCCGGGAGAAACAAAGGCACTGAATATAACCTATCACGGCTGGCCGGTGGGAAGAATGAACCTGACCGTTCCCACAGCAAATCTGTATCTGTCCTATCCGTGGCAGAGGGCGGTACAGGTGACCATGCAGGGTGAAGAAGGCGATAAGGAAAACAATATTGCGGATACCAGCGAGATCGTCTGGCAGAATGTGGGTGATTTTGCGAACCGGTGGTATGAGAAAGCAGAAGAGTTTGTCTCCCGGAACCGGACTGCGGTTATTCTGACTGCCGGCCTTATTATCATTGTTCTTCTGGTTCTTCTTCTGATCCTGCTCCTGCAGTCTTCAAGGGATTATCGCTCCAGGAAAAAGAGAAATGCAGCCAGGGAGGAAGCGATGCGGCGGGAGGCGGA